>JBDNGQ010000177.1:0-3182 GCA_041689205.1 Pseudohongiellaceae bacterium
GGGCTTTAACAACAAAGCGAAACTGACTACCAGAAAATCGTATGGTTTTAGAACCTATCATGCCGCTGAGATTGCCTTGTATCATGCGCTTGGCGCGTTACCTGTGCCAAAAACTGCCCACAGATTCTTCTGAAGAGGCAATTATTTGAATAGCGGGGCCTCGCACATGCACGAGGTCCTGCGCCGCGACAGGCGCGGCTTGTCGCACCCTCTGATCGGGTTCGTATCCCTCTCTCGTGATTTAATGCTGAGAAATTTTTTAGACCTGGTGATGCGATGCAGGTGTGAGTATCTTTATATGGCGGAGAGAGAGGGATTCGAACCCTCGATGAGTTTTACCCCATACGCCCTTAGCAGGGGCGCGCCTTCAGCCACTCGGCCATCTCTCCAAAACGGGCGCAATAATAGCACACATGAGGAAAAATGGCAGGGCTGAAGACGAATTAATTCAGGCATTTCCCTGCGGATCCGTATCGGGATTAATTCCACGTTCTTTCTGAATTCGCTGATAAATCTCCTCACGATGGACAGCAATCTCTTTCGGCGCATTTACTCCAATACGCACTTGATTACCTTTTACACCCAGGACTGTTACCGTGACATCGTCGCCTACCATCAGGGTCTCACCAATACGACGCGTTAATATCAACATACTACTCTCCTTTGTCACTCTCAATGTCCTTGTACTTTCCCTTGCCAGGAAAAACATAATTCTCTATCTGATTAATTAAGCTCTCCTGTCTGACGTTCTTCCATTCCATCATGGCCATGCATCAGGAAAAGCGGTTTTTACGCGATTAATCCCTTAAAAATCGCCAACCTCTTTTATTGTTTTTTAAATCGTAACCTGTAAACCTTAAGTCATCCGTTTGTAAGCCCACTAAACTAAGAGAGTGTGCATAGAGAAAACATCATGCGACCGGGTCCAGCGCCAGATCAAACGCGGCATGTAAAGATCTGACCGCCAACTCCAGATATTTTTCTTCAATTACGACAGAAATTTTAATTTCCGATGTCGTAATTATTTGGATGTTTATAGATTCAGTCGCTAGTGTTTTGAACATTTTGCTCGCTATACCGGCATGAGATCGCATACCAACTCCCACCAGCGACACTTTGGCGATTTTTGCATCAACAAAAACACTTCTCGCCCGCAGGCTTTCAGCGACACGACTGATTATTTGCTGAGCTTGTTCACAATCCTGTCGTTTCACTGTAAAGGTGATGTCCGTCGTTGTGCCATCAAGCGACACGTTCTGGACAATTACGTCAACTTCTATACCGGCATCACTAACCGGACCTATCACCTGATGTGCAACGCCAGGAACGTCTGGTACACCGGCAACTGTTATTTTGGCTTCGTCACGCGTGAACGCTATGCCCGAAATAATCGGTGCTTCCATCTCGTTACTTTCCTCCAGACTGATTAATGTGCCCGGATCATCCTCAAAACTGGACAATACCCGTAATGGCACTTTGTATTTGCCCGCAAATTCTACGGATCTGATTTGCAACACCTTGGCTCCCAGACTAGCAAGCTCAAGCATTTCTTCAAAGGTAATGGTTCGCAGTAGACGGGCATCATCCACCACGCGCGGATCAGTCGTGTATACACCTTTTACATCCGTGTAAATTTGACATTCATCAGCTTTTAAAGCGGCTGCAAGCGCTACCGCCGAAGTATCTGAACCACCCCGACCGAGTGTCGTGATATTGCCATTCTCATCGGTACCCTGAAAACCTGCAACCACTACGACGCCGCCCAGCGCCAGTTCCGCGCGGATACTTTTGCAATCGATTTCACGGATTCTTGCCCGGGTATGAGCTTCATCGGTCAAAATGCGGACCTGGGAACCGGTAAATGAACGGGCTCTGCAACCGCGCTTCTGCAGCGCCATACTCAACAATGCAATCGTAACCTGCTCTCCGGTAGAGATCAGCACATCAAGTTCGCGCGGCGATGGGTTTTGCTGGATTTCTTCAGCCAATGCGATAAGGCGGTTGGTTTCACCGCTCATAGCTGAGAGGACGACAACAATATCGTGCCCCTGACCGCGTGCGGCTACTATTTTATCAGCCACTGCTTCGATCCGTGCTGTCGAACCGACAGACGTACCACCAAATTTCTTAACGTATAAGGCCATTTACTAAAACTGCCATCCCTGCTGTGGGGGGTTAAAATGGGGACCAAATTAAACATAATCAACGTTTATTTTGCAATGGATATTTATTATCCACCTGTTAACAATCTGCCTTTACATCTGCTTATTTCAAATTGTCACATTTTCGCCGAAACCCACTGTTTGACTGATGCTAAAGCAGCTGGTAATGCCTCAGCATCCGATCCACCGGCCATCGCCATATCAGCTCGTCCACCGCCCTTCCCTCCAATCTGCAAAGCAACCATATTAACCAGATCCCCCGCCTTAACCTTATCAACAAGGTCCTTGCTGACACCGGCAACCAGACTTACTTTGCCATCTTCGACACAGGCCAGAACCACCACCGCAGATCCCAGCTTATTCTTCAACTGATCAACGGTATCTCGGAGCGCTTTGCTATTGAAACCTGCGAGCGACTTTGCCAGCAGTTTAATGCCATTGACCTCTTCAGCCTGGTCGGCAATATCAGTGCCGGCTTCACTCGCGCGCTTTGCTTTCAGCTGCTCAAGCTGCTTCTCAAGTGACTTCAGGTTTGCAGTCATTTGTTGAACGCGCTCCACAAGACCATCACTGCCAGTTTTGAGGATATCGCAGGCCTGTTTCAATACAGCCTCTTCATGGGCAACAAATGCCAGAGCACCCTCTCCTGTTAATGCCTCTATGCGGCGGACCCCAGCTGCAATGCCTGATTCTGCTACCAGCTTAAATAATCCAATATCTCCGGTCCGATCAACATGCGTGCCACCACAAAGCTCAGTAGAAAAGTCGCCCATGCTGACAACCCGCACCTGATCACCATATTTTTCGCCAAACAACGCTAATGCGCCACGTTGCTTTGCCTGCTCAATGGCCATGGTTTCTTTACCGACGGGATGATTACGTAGAATTTCCCGGTTCACCAGCATCTCAATCTGTTGAATTTCATCACTGCCGAGAGCGGCATTATGCGCAAAGTCAAAACGTAATCGTTCAGCACTGACCAGCGAACCTTTTTGCATCACGTGCTCACCCAACACTTTA
>JBDNGQ010000178.1:0-34988 GCA_041689205.1 Pseudohongiellaceae bacterium
CGAAGTGGTCGCCTCCACGCTCAGCGCTGTCGATCAGTCCATGCTGATGAATCAATTGCAATTGCCAGCAGGCATAGACAGCAGTTTCGGCGACACGACTCAGCGTATCGGTATGTCAGATGGTGATTATGGCACCCTGGTACGGCAGCTGGTCGGCCAGCCAGGGGATGAGCTGCAGATAATGGCAGTCATACAAAAGTCCTACAGGGAGAATGAGCAGAATCTGCTGGAGCTTCAGCGTCGGCTGTTGCAGTTCTATCTGCTGGTGATCGCTCTCAGTCTGGGAGTGGTGGTGCTGTTGGCCCGCTCTGTCTCTGATCCTGTTTTGAAGCTCGTGCAACGCGTCAAGCTGATCGAACAGGGTGACTATGATCAGGTCGTGCAGGTGCGCGGGCGCGATGAAATCGCCACTCTGGCCAGCTCAGTCAACAATATGGCCCGGGGGCTGGCGGAGAAAGAAAAAGTACGCGATCTGCTCGGTAAAGTGGTGTCGCCGGAAATAGCCGAAGAATTGCTGAGCAAGAATATCGAACTAGGCGGTGAGGAGAAAATCATCACCATTTTGTTTGCCGATATCAAAGGCTTCACCACGTTGTGTGAGACTCGCCAACCTGCTGAAGTATTGACCCTGCTTAACACCTATCTGAGCAGGATCACCCAGGCGATTGAAGATCATCACGGTGTCGTCGATAAATTTACCGGTGACTCGGTGATGGCTTTATTCGGGGCGCCCATCAGTCGCACCAAAGACGCTGACAATGCCATGCACACCGCGCTGGCTGTGCAGGAAGCCATGGCCAGGCTGAATCAGATCAACCGCGATCTGGGGCTGACCGGCATCGAAGCCGGTATCGGTGTTCATACCGGGCTGGTGGTGGCCGGGAATCTGGGCTCGAGTAAGCGCCTGAATTACACCGTTATTGGTGATGCAGTGAATCTGGCGGCGCGGCTTGAAGGGCTCACCCGTATCTATCATGTGGCTAATATCGTCAGTGAGAGCAGCCGAGACGCGGCGCCCTCGTTCATTTACCGGGAAATTGACAAGGTCAGAGTCAAAGGCAAGAACGAAACCGTGCGCATCTTTGAATTGATGGGTGCAGAGGGCGATCTTTCTGAGGCGGAACTGGCGGATATCGAGCTGTTCAATCAGGCGATTGGACTGCATCGGCAACGGCATTGGCAGGCAGCGCTGGCGTTGTTTGAGGAACTGAATCTGCGACTTTGTGGCAGCGCGGACTATGCAGAATCAATTTACGGCGTGTATATCGCCCGCATCGGGCAGTATCAGGGAACTCCGCCAGCCAGCGACTGGGATGCGGTGTTTACGTTTTTCAGCAAGTAGGTTAGTTGTTACGCAAGCAGGTGAATAGTCTGACCAGGGAATCTGCGACTGTCACTTAGAAGCTGCAGGCTGCAAGCTGCTCGTCTGGCTGTTATACTCCCCCACGTAATCCGGAACCCACACAGGTTAAACCATGAAGCTGATTCGACCCTTCAATGCACTGCGCCCGCAAAAAGAGCTCGCTAAGAAAGTCGCCGCTCCACCCTACGATGTGTTGAACCGTCAGGAAGCCTGGCAGATGGCGCAAGGCAATGAATTCAGTTTCCTGCGGATCAACAAGCCTGAAATTGACGTGCCTGCCGAGACCGACCCCTACAGCCCACAGGTGTATCAGAGGGGTGCCGACAATCTGCAGAAATTCATCCAGACCGGCATCATGCATCGCGATGAGAAGCCCACCTTTTATGTCTACCGACAGATCATGGGTGCGCATCAGCAGACCGGTCTGGTTGCCGCCGCATCAGTGGACGCGTATGAAGCCAATCTGATCAAAAAGCACGAATTCACCCGTCCCGATAAAGAAGATGATCGGGTCAATCACATCAACACACTCAGCGCCCAGGTCGGCCCGGTGTTCCTGACCTACCGCGCCAGACCGGCGATTGATGCGCTGATTGATCAGGTTTGCCAGGATGAGCCGGAATACAACTTCATCTCCGATGATGGCAATCACCACATCCTATGGGTGATTCGCGAGCAGAGCATCGTGGATCAACTGCAGGCGCAGTTCGACAAAGTTGACTGCCTGTATGTGGCGGATGGTCATCACCGCTCGGCGGCCGCAAGCCGAGTGCGCAGTCTGCGACACAAAGCCAATCCTCAGCACACGGGTGAAGAGGCCTATAACTTTTTCTCAACGGTTATCTTCCCCGATAATCAGATGCAGATTCTTGATTACAACCGCGTCGTGAAGGATTTGAACGGACTGGATGCACAGGCGTTTATGGCCGAAGTGCAGAAGTACTTCAGCGTGGAGAAGAGTCTCAATTCACAGACAGCCAAACCCTTGTCTGAGCATCATTTTGGCATGTATCTGAGCGGCAGGTGGCACATGCTTAGCGCGAAAACGGGCAGCTGGCCTGAAGGCGATCCGGTCAACAGTCTGGATGTGAGCATTCTGCAGAACAATCTGCTGGCACCGACGCTGGGCATTAAAGATCAGCGTACCGATAAGCGCATTGATTTCGTGGGCGGTATCCGCGGCTTGAAAGAGCTGGAAAAACGCGTTGACTCAGGCGAATGGAAGGTGGCTTTCGCGCTGCATCCAACCTCGATTCAGAGCTTGATGGCGATCGCTGATGCTGGCGAAGTGATGCCGCCAAAATCGACCTGGTTTGAACCGAAACTCAAAAGCGGGTTGTTTGTGCATATTCTGGATTGATTAAAAAAACCCGTCATCAATGATCTCGCAGCGCTTCTTAAGCAGGAAGGCGCTGCGAGTTCGATATACAGACTTCAACATTCAAGCCTAAGCCCGGGACTAAGCCTAAGACCCCAGGTCTTAGCTCAGGCACCAGGGCGCCTGACAGCTGAGCACCCAGGGCTTTGCAACTCAGATCACCAGCATATCCATAAACTCATTCACAGGCATCGCTTCCAGCGCCTTCTGATCTTTGCAGACCGCGAAGATCTTCTCGACGCGATTGGCAGGGAAGCGCGTGGCCAGGTTGGAGCGGAATTTCTGCTCCAGCAAGGGAATGCCTTCCTCACGACGACGACGGTGTCCAACCGGATACTCAACTTCCACTTTTTCAGTGGAGCTGCCATCTTTGAAAAATATCTGCAGCGCGTTTGCGATGGAGCGCTTATCCGCTTCCAGATACTCTTTTGTATAGCGCGGATCTTCAATAATTTCCATTTTATTGCGCAACTCATCAATGATCGGGTTGGCTTTGTGGAACGAATCCTCGTAATCCTCAGCCACCAGATTGCCGAATGCCAATGGCACCGCCGTCATGTACTGCAGACAATGGTCACGGTCGGCAGGGTTATTGAGTGGGCCGGATTTGCTGATAATGCGGATTGCAGACTCGTGAGTGTGAATCACAATCTTGTCGATGTCTGCCAGGCGGTCTTTAACCTGTGGGTGCAGTCGTACCGCTGCTTCAGCCGCTGTCTGCGAATGGAACTCTGCCGGGAAGGAGATTTTGAATAGAATCTGTTCTATGACATAGCTGCCGTAATCCCTTGTAAATTCAAACTTTTTGCCTTTGAAATGAACATCGTAGAAGCCCCAGGTTGGCACGCTCAGTACGCTCGGATAACCAATCTCGCCGCGCATGGTAAGGTCCGCTAGACGCACTGCACGCGAAGTCGCATCACCGGCTGCCCATGATTTACGTGGGCCGGCGTTGGGTGAATGACGGTAGGTGCGCAGGGCTGAACCATCCAGCCAGGCCTGGGACAGCGCATCGATAACCTGTGACTCAGAGCCGCCCATCATTTTGGTGGCCACGGCTGTAGAGGCAACACGCACCAGCAGCACGTGACACAGGCCGACACGGTTGAAGCTGTTCTCCAGTGCAATCACGCCCTGAATCTCATGGGCTTTGATCATCGCAGTCAGCACATCGCGCATGAGCAGAGGCGATTTGCCGGCAGCGACATTGCGCTGGGAGATGTAATCGGCCAACGCTAGAATTGCGCCGAGGTTATCGGAAGGGTGACCCCATTCAGCAGCCAGCCAGGTGTCGTTATAGTCGAGCCAGCGAATGATGCAGCCAATGTCCCAGGCCGCTTTCACCGGGTCCAGACGGAACTGTGTGCCGGGTACACGGGCACCATGGGGAACCACTGTGCCTTCAACCAATGGGCCAAGCAGTTTGGTACATTCAGGAAAACGCAGCGCCAGCAGACCGCAGCCGAGGGTGTCCATCAGGCAGTTACGGGCAGTGTCATAGGCTTCTGCCGAGGTGATCTCGTAGTTCGTGACATAGCGGGCAATATCCACCAGTTCCTGGTCCGGTGTGGGTCTTTCGTTTAATTCGACATTCGCTGACATATTTAGCTCTCGATGCTGTTGATTACTGGGCTACTGATTCAGGACTATTGAAAACTGCCTGTTGATTAGTTGTTTTCATTGGGTCTGCACATCACTGCGCGCTGACGTGGCCCGGGTTTGTCCGGGTACGCCTGCGCAAAAGAGCGTTATCTTAGCTGAAATGGCGGCCGGTTGAAAATTTTTGCTGATTGATTGGCTGCCCCCTGCGAGCTGAACTAATGTTATTAGTAAGCGCATGGAAGGTGCTTACGTCTCGTCAAGGATGGCGAGTTGGGGACTGAATGGCAAGAACGCTTCCTGCCCATTTGGTTTTTGCGGGGGCAACAATGCAACAATGTTGCCCTTGCTTTTTTAAGGATGTTTTATTAACTAACGTACTACTAATGTACAGGGAGAAGACTATGACTGAGTTGACTGATTATGAGATATAACAGGTGAATGGTGGATTTGCGCCGCTTGCAATTATTGCTGTTGACCTGGCGCTACACGCCGCATTTTTTGGGGTATATGTCGTTCATGACCTCGGACTATATGACGGGCAGCGATTCCTGATGAAAAACATGCCACGGGGACCCCTCCTTGATCCCCTCCTTGATCTCCGTGGCATTCCTGCTGGCATAGACCCCGATATTCACAACCTTCAACCCAAAGCATTAACCTGCTGGCTTCAACCCGCAGGTTTTAAATAAAACCCTGAGCGCAAAGCTCTAACTGCGACTCACTCAGCTCCAAGCCTTTGCGATAAGTACAGACCCAGAAAACTATAAATGATAAACAGGGTGGCGAAGGTCCCCAGAACCAGGCCGTTTAAGAGGATTTCAGGGGCTGTCTGGACAGCAAAGAAACTGCCTGCAGTCAGCAGCAAAGCACCCAACAGATACAACATCGATCCCAGTTGGTTGTGAACGCGTGACCCGCGCAATTGTGTACCAGCTTTTGATTCGACCATGACAATACCTCTTCCCAGGGACATTTATAGTTGAAGCTTATGCCAGGAATTCGATTCTCGCCAGTCTCATTCCAAAATTTTTTTCAAAAGCTCTTTAATGCAAACCAGGCAATAGTGAATTAGCATTAGCTCCCTTAGCGGGTTCATTAACATCGGACCCGTTAGCATCAGGCTAAATGCATGCGCATAAACAGAAGCAAAAAGTAAAAAGGATTTCTGCAGCAGTGAAAAAACTACTCATCATTACCGTCGCGACAGCACTTGCGTTCGGCTATTGGCTGTTATCAGGGCCAGCTGTCAATGAACAAAAAATACCCGAGTCGGCCGAAGCTATTGCACGTGGTGAATACCTGGTGGCAGCCGGTGGCTGTATCTCCTGCCACGCCGGTGAACAAGGTAAGGCCGGGTTGAGCGGCGGGCTTGGGCTGGTGTCGGAGTTCGGTACTTTTTATGCGCCGAATATCACGCCTGATACAGCAACCGGAATTGGTGGATGGAGCGGCCGAGACTTTCTGTTGGCGATGAAGCATGGCCGCACCCCTAGTGGCGGGTTCTATTTTCCGGCGTTTCCGTATCGCGCTTATGCAGGGCTCAGCGATCAGGACACTCTCGACATCGCCGCCTTTCTGATGACGCAGCCGGCAATCGACAAAGCAGTGCCCGCGCATGAGACCCCGGCATGGCTGGCGCGCTGGATGATGGCGGGCTGGAATCTGCTCGCGGATATCAGCCAGCGCGGTTATCCCACATCAGCAGAAAATATTGAGGATCCGCTGATCGCAAGAGGTGCTTATCTTGCCAGGAATCTGGGTCATTGCGGCGAATGTCACACGCCGCGAAATGCCCTGGGTATACCGGATTTGAGCCGCGCATTTGC
Organism: Pseudohongiellaceae bacterium; assembly: GCA_041689205.1. Classification (GTDB taxonomy): domain Bacteria; phylum Pseudomonadota; class Gammaproteobacteria; order Pseudomonadales; family Pseudohongiellaceae; genus JAVVEG01. The sequence continues at coordinate 6,170 of JBDNGQ010000178.1, forward strand.
CGGCGCCCCGTTTGAAGATGGCGAGATTAAGGGAATGGATGCTGCGGCAATGCAAAACTGGGGCGAGGAAGATTTTGCATTTCTGCTGTTACTGGGCATGAAGCCCGATGGCGAATTTGTGGGCGGAAAGATGGAGGCGGTTATCGAGCACAATACCAGTCAGCTCACCAAAGAGGATCGGGAGGCGATGGCTGCATTTTTCAAACGCCAATAAAGAGCAATGGCAAGGCCCAGATAGAAAATGCAGCCGGTCAAGGCTGCATTTTATACGAACCGATAATCAGAGATAGTTGAATTTCCTGAGCGGACACTGCTCGAAAGCAATCTCCTCAACACCAATCAATCAACCCTGAACGTCTCATGGCAATTGCCGCAGGTTGCGCCGAAGGGACGAATCGCTGCAGTAATTGCGGCTTGGTCACCGCCACGGGCCACAGCTGCAAAAGTCTCGGCAGCCGCGATCAGGTTAGCCGCTTTCTCTTCAAACTCTGCTTTGTTGTCCCAGATGATGGGCAGAGCTTCGGTGGTGACATCAAACGCACGCGTATCGTTGGCGAACAATAATTCCGGGATCATCGGGGCAAGCAGGGCGATGCGATTGGCATTGCGCTCAGCGATTGCCGCATCGAATGGCACCGTACCCCTTGCCATGCCACCGATGGCGCCCATGTTATAACCCAGAATTTTGAACAGACCCTGACGTGTTGCTGTTGCTGTCGCGGCTTGTTCTTCTGGAGTTGGTGGGGGTTGTTGTGCGTTGGCAGTGAATAAAACACCAGCGCTCGTTAACAGCACTGCGCCCAGCATAATGCGTTTAATCATTGTCTGACTCCTTTTTTGTTGTAAATAGTTTGAAGCTTGTTCCGTTGAATGCGTGTGATAATAGCACCGGATAGCCATTAACAGGACAGCTAAACCATGCAAGATCATTCATTTTCATCTCTCGGCCTGCATTCAGAGTTGCTGGAGAACCTCGCCACACTTGGCTACGAGACCATGACGCCTATCCAGGCGCAGAGTCTGCCCGCAGTTTTACAGGGCAAAGATCTGATCGGTCAGAGTCAGACCGGCTCCGGTAAAACCGCTGCGTTTGGTCTGGGTCTACTGCAAAAATTGGACGTTAAAAAATTTCGCATCCAGGTGCTGGTGCTGTGTCCTACGCGAGAACTGGCCGATCAGGTCGCTGGAGAGATACGCAAACTCGGGCGCAGCCTGCATAACATCAAAGTGCTGAGCCTGTGTGGCGGCGTGCCGCTGGGGCCGCAGATCGGCTCACTGGAACATGGCGCACATATCATAGTCGGGACCCCCGGCCGCATTGAAGACCATCTGCGCAAAGGCACTCTGGTGCTCGAACATGTGGAGACGCTGGTGCTCGATGAAGCCGACCGCATGCTGGAGATGGGCTTTCAGGAGTCATTGGATAATATCATTGCGCAGATTCCCGAACAGCGGCAGACCCTGCTGTTCAGTGCCACGTTTCCGGCCCAGATTCAGGCGATCGCCAAACGCATCATGCGCGATCCGGTCATGGTGAAGGTCGCCTCCGATCACGACAATACCAGCATCACCCAGACCTTCTATAAAGTTGCCGATGATCGTCAGCGGCTGACCGCACTGCGTCTACTGTTGCAGCATTTCCGGCCAGCTTCAGCGCTGGTGTTCTGCAGCACCAGGCGCGATGTCGATAATGTGACCTCCCAGCTCCAGCAGCACAACTTCAGCGCGCTGGCGTTGCACGGCGATATGGATCAGAAGGATCGCGATCAGACCCTGATTCGTTTTACCAATAATAGCGTCTTAATTCTGGTCGCTACCGATGTTGCTGCACGCGGTCTGGATATTGATGCGCTGGATATGGTGGTGAACTACCACATTGCGCGCGATGCCGAGATTCACACGCACCGCATCGGGCGCACCGGACGGGCTGGCAGCACCGGCATAGCCTGCACGCTGTTCGATGACAAGGAAAGCCACAAACTGGCCCGTATTAGCGTGCCGGGTGACCCGGTTAAGAATCCCGATAACCTGCCGCCGATGAGTCTGTTGGATAAAAAGCCGCCGTATCCGGCGATGGTGACGCTGCAGATTGACGGTGGCAAAAAACAAAAAGTGCGAGCTGGTGACATCGTCGGCGCGCTGACCGCGGATGGCAGTATTACGCGTGATCAGCTGGGCAAGATCCAGCTTGCGGATAACTGGTCATTCGTTGCGGTGACGCATGCTGCGTGCAAGATGGCGCTGACTAAGCTGACGGACGGGAAGCTGAAAGGGCGCTCGTTTCGGGTGAGATTGTTGAACAGCTGATTTGCACCGATAGAACAGTCCACAAAAAAACAGCGCCGAAAAGAACTCAATTCTCTTCGACGCTGCTGTTCAAATCTCGATCAATCTTTATCAATCAGCTATCGATTCAACCAGGTATCAATCCTCAGCATCCATCAACTCATAAATCCGCCGAATCGCACGCGGGTCAGCACCTGGCCCACGAATCTGCGCATAATTGCCACTGTGACTGGTCATATCGATCTGCACAGCAGTCTGCTCAAAGGTCAACCCCTGCTGCTTCATGCTCGCGGTTCTGGTCCACAGATCGCGCAGATAAGCCTGGAAATGATCGATCTTCTCCTTACCCTGCATCGGCGCGCCGTGGCCTGGCAGAATCGTGTCAAAGTCCAGCGCGCGCAGGGCTTCCAAAGCGTCCGGCCAGTCCTGAGCAAACGCATCACCCATATACGCCAGGCCAGGCAGCAGCAGGTCGCCGGTGAACAGCAGTTTCTCCTGCGGCAGGAACACCACCACATCGCCGCCGGTGTGGCCGCGGCCTGTGTGCAGAATCTGAATCTCGCGACTGCCCTGCATCACGGTCTGATACAGCGTCAGTTCTTTTTCCAGAGTAATGTTTGGCGGGGTAGGGACAATTTCTGCCAGTGAAGTCTGATGCGCCAGAGCAGTGGACAGCTGGCTTTCAAGAGCGGCTTTGCGATCGGCATCGGTGGCCTCGGCAATTTGCATCTGCAGATTAGCGATCTGCGCCGGCACGCCTTCGGTAAAGCTGATGAACGTAGATTCCTCCAGCACATTACCCATCTCACCATTGAGTTTGGCGCGGGTGAAACTGTGGCCGATTATCTCCACGTTGGCAGGGAACACCTGGTTGCCGTGCGCGTGGTCGAAGTGATAATGGCTGTTAACGAGGTAGCGCACCGGCTTGTCGCTGACCGCTTTCACCGAATCCAGCAGCGCGCGGGCGGCGCCCGGCGTCACATGAGAGTCCACCAGCAGCAGATCGTTCTCGCCCACCACCAGCATGCCATTACTCATCACATTCACCGCGCCGGTACCGACATAGTGATAGACGCCGTCGGCAATCAGCGAGAAACGGTGACTATTGGTTTCAATAACTGACGGGGCAGGGGCCTGAGCATTTATCTGCACGTTCGTGTAACCCAGCATCACTGCAGTAACACCGGCTGCCAGGGTGCTGAGGGTAAATAATCTGAAGCGTTTTTTATTATTGCTCATGATCAGGTTCCTGTTGTAATTAGATGCGGTCAAAAATCACTTTAAAATCAATCAGCTCACCTCAGCGCCAGCTCAACCGCGCTGCTCAATATCCTTCCACTCCGCGTGGGCCGGGCCGGTGTACTCCGCGCTTGGGCGAATGATCCGGTTATTGGCGCGTTGCTCTTTCACGTGGGCAGTCCAACCGCTGACGCGCGACATCACGAAGATTGGCGTGAACAGTTTGGTGGCGATGCCCATAAAATGATAAGCCGAGGCGTGGAAGAAATCCGCGTTGCAGAACAGTTTCTTCTCGCGCCACATGACTTCCTCAACCCGCACGGACACCGGATACAGTACCGTGTCACCTTGATGGGTGGCCAGCTTCTCGGACCAATGCTTAATGATCGCATTACGTGGGTCGGATTCCGCGTAGATTGCATGGCCAAAACCCATGATCTTTTCTTTGCGCTCCAGCATGCCCATGATCTCGCGCTCGGCTTCGTCCGGGTCGCTCCACTGCTGAATCATATCCATTGCCGCTTCATTAGCACCACCGTGCAGCGGGCCGCGCAGGGAACCGATTGCTGCAGTCACGCAGGAATGCATATCAGAAAGGGTCGATGCGCACACTCTGGCAGTAAAGGTAGAGGCGTTGAATTCGTGCTCCGCGTACAGAATCAGCGATACATTCATTACCTGCACGAACAGAGGGTCCGGTTCGTGGCCGCTGAGCATATGCAGGAAATGGCCGCCGATGGATTCGTCATCGAGCGCGGTATCGATGCGCACGCCATCGTGAGAGAAGCGGTACCAATAGCAGATGATCGAGGGCAGCACCGCCAGCAGTCGGTCGATGACATTGTCCTGCTCGGCGAAGTTGTGTTCGGTCTCCAGATTGCCCAGCATCGAGCAGCCAGTGCGCATAACGTCCATCGGATGGGCATTGGCGGGGATGCGCTCCAGAACTTCTTTCAGTGCTTTGGGAAGTATGCGTAATGATTTGATTTTGCTGACATAATGATCAAGCTCACGCTGCGTTGGCAGGTGTCCGCGCAGCAGTAGAAAGGCCACTTCCTCGAACCTGGCTTTGGTAGCCAGTACATCAATGTCATAGCCCCGGTAGGTGAGGCCGGAACCGGTTTTACCCACGGTACACAGTGCTGTTTCGCCCGCAACCTGACCACGCAGTCCCGCGCCACTCAATTTCTTCGTTGTGCTCATACTTCCTCCTGAATCCTTTTTATAACCAGTATTTTGCTGCCTGGTGCTAAAGCATAGTTACTTTTAAGCATTAAATTGTTTATCACTGAATTTTTGACAGTAACCTTTAATTAACTCTTCACCTTGATCACTAATTCTGTTTATCACTGAAAAGCGCATCAAGTTTTTCTTCATAAGCGTGATAACCCAGCACCTCATACAGCTCCTTGCGCGTCTGCATGCTGTCGACCACCGCTTTCTGATCGCCGTGCTGCGCTATGCTGCTGTACACATTCAAGGCCGCTTTGCTCATCGCACGGAAGGCGCTCAATGGATACAACACCATGCCGACGCCCACAGAAGCCAGTTCCGCCTGGTTGAATAAAGGCGTGGCACCGAACTCGGTGATATTTGCCAGCACCGGCACATGGACTGCCTCACAGAACTGGCGGTACTGCTCCAGCTCCAGCATCGCTTCCGGGAAAATCGCATCGGCACCGGCCTCAACACAGGCAATCGCGCGCTCTATAGCGGAATCAAAACCCTCGACTGCCAGCGCATCGGTGCGCGCCATAATCACAAAATCCTGGTCAACGCGTGCATCAACCGCCGCCTTTACACGATCCACCATTTCTTCTTTGCTGACAATAGCTTTATTCGGGCGATGACCACAGCGCTTCTGTGACACCTGGTCTTCAATATGTACCGCCGCCGCACCGGCTTTCTCCATCAGGCGAATCGTGCGCGCGATATTAAAAGCGCCGCCCCAGCCCGTGTCGATGTCCACCAGCAAAGGCAGTTCGCTAGCATTGGTGATGCGCTCCACATCTGCAATCACGTCGTTCAGGCTGGTAATGCCCAGATCCGGCAGGCCATAAGACGCATTGGCAACGCCGCCGCCCGACAGATAAATAGCATGATGCCCGGCCTGTTCGGCCAGCATCGCGCAATAAGCATTGATAGTGCCGACAATCGGCAGAGGTTTATGAATGCGCAGAGCTTTACGAAAACGAGCGCCAGCAGTGAGTTTGGTGGTCATACGGAGTCCTCGGATTTCAGAGATGGCGCATTATACACAGAAATTCCCCAGCAGCAGGTGGGCCGATTTGACGCATGGGGATTTTGGTCTGGCAAAAGATTGATACAAGACTCCTACCATCATTACAAAATATGGCGTAACCTTCCGGCAGAAAAACAGCTAAGAGGATTCAGCCATGCAGGCGTCAACAAATCACTGGTATCTGCTCTTTTGTAAGCCGCAGCAACATTTGCGCGCTGAGTGGCAGCTCAGTAACCAGGATTTCACCTGTTTTAATCCCAGCCGGCCCGTGCAAAAAACAGTCCGACGCGTCACAAAAGTGGTCGATGAGCCACTGTTTCCCAATTACCTGTTTATTCAGCTCAATAAAGCCAGCAACTGGCAGGCTTTGCGCTCCACGCGCGGAGTCAGCAGAGTGATCAGCTTTAATGGTGCACCTGCCATCGTTGAAGACGAAGTGATTCACTCCCTCAGAATTCAATGCGATAAATCTTATACCCACGCACCAAAAGCGCTCTACCAAAAGGGCGATAAAGTCATCATTACTGAAGGCTGTTTCAACAATATTGAGGCGATCGTCAAAGCCAATAAGGCCGAGGATCGAATCCTGTTGCTGCTGCAACTGTTGAATGGCACCCAGACCATCGAGCTTCCGCTTGCACATATAGCCCGCGCATAGTGTTTTAACCTGCAAATAATTTTACAAACTTTATTGCTATGTGTGGTACCCCACATTACACTCTGTACCGTTCAAGCAGTGAACATATTGAATTTCATCGGATCAATAGAAAAAGAATAATGTTAACGGACGACGCGCATTACAAGCTTCTCAAGCAACTCAAACCCGACAGCAGTCAGCGCGATCTGTCAGACGCCATGGGTATCAGCCTCGGCAAGGTCAACTATTACCTGCAGGCACTGATCAGCACCGGAATAATCAAAGCCACCAATTTCAGCCGCAGCAGTAACAAGCGCGGCTATCTCTATGTATTGACGCCATCCGGTATTGAAGCCAAAGCCAGAGTCACCCGTTCATTCCTCGACAGAAAAGTGAAGGAATACGAATTGCTGCGGGGCCAGATAAAAGAGTTGCGAAGAGAAGCGGGCGCTGAGCACCAGCAGTAATTGATAAAACTTCAGGGAGGAAGTTTTCCCTGAATGACAGAAAAACGCACCACAGTCAGATGCTGCATTATGCACGGGCAGGGCGGTAGCGTGCCTGGGGCACAACAGGTAGTACTCCATAAACGATTTGCGAGAATGGATTTTGATTATTACCACACTAACAAGAACAACAAGCTTGCCGGGCCTCAAGGCTCTGTTCACAGCTTTAGCGCTGGCACTGCTCGCAGGCATGTTTCTAAGCATATTCCTGAGCACACCGGCAACAGCGCAACCCCAACTCACGCCGGATCAGCTCCAGCAACTTCAGGGCCTCAGCGAAGAAGAGCGTCGCGCCCTTGAGCAGCAGGTTGGCGGCACAATCGGAGAACGGCAATCACAAATACCCGAAGCCGTCAGCATCACGCCCGCGCCGACGCCATCAGCCGTCACCGCTCAATCACAAGCGCAACAAGCCATAGAAGAAGACGCCCAGCAGCGTCAACAAACCGACAGCATCAACACCGACCAGGTGAGCCAGACAACCACTCGTGCCCCACTCAGACAATTTGGTTACGAACTGTTTGCCGGTTCCCCTAGCACCTTTGCGCCGGCCACCAATATTCCGGTGCCGGCCAGCTACGTCATGGGGCCAGGTGACACTGTTGTTATTCAGCTGTACGGGCAGCGCAATATCACCCACGAACTGGTTATCACCCGCGAAGGCATGCTGATGTTCCCCGAGATCGGCCCGGTCAGCGTGGCGGGTCTCACATTTCTGGAACTGCGCAATCAGATCCAGAACATCGTGGCCAATCAGCTGATCGGCCAGAACGCCAATATCACCCTGGGTGCGCTGCGCTCCATCAATGTTTTTGTGCTGGGAGAAGCAGCCCAGCCCGGCTCCTTCACCGTCAGCTCACTGAGCACCATGACCAATGCCCTGTTCGCCAGCGGCGGCGTTACCCGTATCGGCTCGCTAAGAAAAATCCGGCTGATGCGCAATGGCGAACAAGTCACTGAGCTTGATCTTTACGATCTCTTATTAAGAGGCGATACCAGCGGCGACAGTCGTCTGCTGCCTGGCGACGTGATCTTTATCCCGTCCATCGGCAAAACCGTCGGCATCGCCGGCGAAGTGCGTCGCCCGGCCATCTACGAACTTAAAGACGAAACCAGCCCCGCGCAGATTCTGGGTCTGTCCGGCGGTCTGAACCCCACTGCCTTCCCACGTGCCTCACGCATTGAGCGCATCAGCGGAAGCGGCGAACGCATTATAGTCAATGTCGATTTAAGTCCCGGCAGTGCGCCCAATCCCGTGCTCAACGACGGCGATGTTATCCAGGTCTACTCCGTGCTCGATCAACTGGAAAATGTGGTCATGCTCGAAGGCCACGTTCACCGCCCCGGCAGCTTCCAGTGGCGTCAAGGCCTGCGGGTCAGCGATGTGCTCAGCTCCGTGGAAGAGATGCTGCCCAACCCGGATCTGGAATACGCGCTGATTGCGCGTGAAATACGTCCCACTCGACGCATCGAACTGCTGTATGTAAACCTGGGCGCAGCCATCAGTAACCCCGGCTCAAGCGCTGATCTCACCCTGCAGGCACGAGACCAGCTGCTCACCTTTGGTGCCAGCCAATCGCGGCAGGCCCAGGTCGCTAGTCTGCTCAATCGCCTGCGCAGCCAGGCCACGTTCGAAAATCCGCCATTGATAGTCACGGTCAGCGGCAACGTGCGTTTTCCCGGTGAATACCCGCTGGTGCGCGATATGAGCATGAACGACGTTATTCGTTTTGCTGGTGGTCTTGGTACCAATACGGATCTGGATTACCTGCTGCTGGAGCGTCAGGTAGACAGGCGCGGCACGGTCGCAGTTCAGTCGACCTCGCTGGATATTCAAACCCTGCAAACCCGAGAGCCTGTATCTTTGCAGGAACTGGACCGCGTTATCGTGTTTAACGTAAACCAGTCCCGCGACGGCTTGCTGGCTGGCACTTTACAACGTTTGCAGAACCAGACCGCCTTTCGCCGTGCGCCGGAAATTGTCAGCATTGCCGGCAATGTGCGCTTCGCAGGCAGTTACCCATTACACCTTAATACAGACCTGGCCGACCTGCTGCAGGCCAGCGGCGGCCTGAGCGAAGAAACCGATCTGCAATACGTGCTGCTGGAGCGCGAGATCAACGAGCTCGGCGAGATAGAGGTGCTCAAGGTCGACCTGAACCCACTGTCGCTGCGCCCGCTCAGCCCCTTCGCGCTGCAGCCGCGCGACCGCCTGCTGGTGTTTGGCGCTAATTCCAGCCGAGACGACCTGCTGGCCAGCACATTGGCTAAACTGCGCGCACAGGCCAACAATAACAAGCCCACCAACATTGTCAGCGTGCGCGGCAATGTGCGCTTCCCTGGCAACTACCCCCTGCATCGCAGCCTGAATGTCGGTGACTTGATTCAGATAGCCGGCGGCTTCACAGAAAGCGCCGACACCAATGGCGCCGAAGTTACCCGCTACGACGCCGAGCCAGATGTCGGCCGAATCATCGGCCATGTACCCGTCAATCTGCAGTCCCCGGGCAGCACGGGCCTGGACCTGCAGCTTAACCCCTTCGACCAGTTGGTCATCCGCCAGATGTCCAATTGGACCGATAACGAAACTGTCACTCTGGGCGGCGAAGTGCGCTCGCCCGGCAGCTACAGCATCACCAAAGAAGAAACCCTCACCAGCCTGATCGCCCGCGCCGGTGGCCTGACTGAATTTGCCGACCCGGGCGCCGCCATCTTCCTGCGCGAAGAGCTACGCCAGAATGAACAACGCATGCTGGATGAATTCAGTGCCCGCCTGCAACGTGATCTGGTCACCCGCAGCCTGCAAGGCAGTGAAGAGACCACCATGCCCACGGGCGACATCAACCAGATGCTGGCCCTGATCGACCAGAGCCAGGCCCTTGGCCGCCTGGCCATCAACCTGCCGGCAGCACTGAACATCAATCAGCGCAGCAGCGTCGACTATGATGTGATTCTGCGCGACGGCGACCGCCTGTTGATTCCCCGCACTCAGCAGGAAATCAGCGTGATAGGTGAGGTCAACAGGGCCACCAGCCACCTGCACCGACGAGGCGCTTCGGTGGGTGACTATATAGGCCGCAGCGGGGGTTACACGCCCAGCGCCGACCGCAACAATGTATTTATCATCAGATCCAATGGCGAGGTGGTTGCCTACGGTGACAGCCGCTGGTTCTTCCAGCAGGGCGCACGCATAGAGCCAGGCGACAGCATCGTGGTGCCATTTAACGCACGGCAGAGCAACTACCTGGTGGTGTGGCGCAATATCTCGCAGATATTGTTCAACATCAGCACCACCTTGCGAGCACTTGAAAGGATAGGCAGCTGATGGACCAACAAACCTTTGATCCGCGCGATATGCCCCCAGGGGCTTCCTCGTATCCGCACTCTCAACAGCCCTATGCGGATGATGAGATAGACCTGCGCGAGTTGTTTGGGGTGCTGTGGGCGGAGAAGTGGTTGATTGTTGGCATAACCACCGCAGCCGCCATTCTCTCTGTGATCGTGGCCTTGTTGATGACAGAAATATACCGCGCTGAGATCACACTGGCCCCGGCAGAAACCCAACAGAACGATGGCATGATGTCGCAACTGGGCGGGGCCGCAGCGCTACTGGGTGTAAATGTAGGCGCTGGCGGCGGTGACAACGTCAGCACGGCGCTGGCTATTTTGCAGTCAAGGCAGTTTATCGGACGGTTTATCGATCAGAACAAGTTGTTGGTGCCGCTGTTTGCAACGAGTTGGGATAAGCGCAACCAGCAGTCAGAGATTGACGAAAAGGCATTTAACTCAGCGACAAATGAGTGGTTGCTGAAGAAAGGCATGCCCACATCACATGACGCTTATCGTGAATTTTATGACATCATGAGCGTGACAGGCCCGAACCGCGATACCGGCATAGTGAGTGTGGCCATTGATTGGCATAACCCGCAAGAAGCGGCCGAGTGGACCAACACACTAATAGCTGCGCTCAACCAAGAAGTAAGGGCGCGAGATGTTCGCGAAGCCAATAGTGCCATTGCTTACCTGCGTAGGCAACTAGAGCAAACGCAATTGGTGGATATGCAGCGCGTGTTTTATCAACTGATCGAATCACAAACTCCCATCACCATGCTGGCCGATGTGCGCGATGAGTACGTGTTTCGGGTGATTGATCCTGCGGTGGTGCCGGACAGGAAGTCGGCACCGCGTCGTGCTTTGATAGCCATCATTGGCACTATGGTTGGTGGTATGCTGGCGCTGATGATTGTGTTTATCCGACGGATGTTGCAAGGATCGTAGGCTAACAAGAAAAAAACATTCTCAACAGCGCCACACACAGCATTGGCACTGCCAACGAACTGTAGCATGTACAGAGGCGAAGTCATCGCCGAGCCAGATTTTACGACCTGTGCAGCGAGAACGCCAGTGGTGATAACCTCTGCAACCATTGACGGTCTTTTTAAATTTAAAAAATTCATTACACCTATCAAATAATGATTACCATCCTTAATCATTCTCCTGATGCCCGGGAGCATGATCGAATACCTGGTTTTGAAAATATCACCATGGTGGCCCTGGCAATCTCCTGATCAAGCCGTAAGCACTTTACCCATCGATAAAGTCATACATGTTATGTTGTTCGCACTAAGTGGCTTTTTGCTGACACTCGGCTGGCTGAACCAGACCCGCAGCTGGTTACCACTGTTTTTATTCCTGATCGCCTATGCCGGCGTTACCGAGATCTTGCAATACTTCATCCCCGGCCGAGGCGCAAGCGCTGCTGATTTCTTGGCCGATGGAATTGGCGCAGCTATTGGGATATCGTTCGGCTTGCTGATTGCCAAAAACAAGGATTGATAATCTGAAAACATAATAATCAAGGAACGATTATGAACCAGTCAAATTACCCGCAGTATTTGCACCACGGTGCAGCTAATGGAGTCACCGGCAGTTGCCACCGCTTCATTGCCCGCGCAGATGTTCATCTTTTGGTCGACTGCGGCCTGTTCCAAGGCCAGGAAGCACTCTCAGATTCTTTAAAGCAACACGAAGTTATTTTTGATTTGAGTGCGGTGCAAGCCCTCATCATTACCCATGTCCACATCGACCATATTGGTCGTCTGCCTTATCTTCTGGCCGCTGGCTATAAAGGTCCGATCTACTGCAGTATTCCCTCCGCGCATTTAATTCCGCTGGTTATCGAAGATGCCTTGAAAATGGGCTTCACGCGTGATGCGAAATTGATCACTCGTTTTCTGCAAACCGTTCAACAACAACTGCGCCCGCTGGATTATAAACACTGGCAAGAAATTCACAGTGACGATCATCTGTTGTTGCGTGTGCGCCTGCAGCGTGCTGGCCACATTCTGGGCTCAGCCTATGTGGAGCTGGACTTAAAGAGCCGGCACTCATCCACTGATCCCTGGCAATCTCATCGTACCGTTTACTCCGGCGACCTGGGAGCGCCACATGCCCCTTTGCTGCCAGCGCCGCAATCGCCCTATGGCGCTGATACCTTGATTATCGAGAGCACCTACGGCAACAAACTGCACGAGGGCCGCCGGGAACGCCGTCTGCGTTTGCGTGCCGTGCTTGAACATGCGCTGGCCAATGGTGGTACTGTGATGATTCCAGCGTTCAGCATTGGCCGCACTCAGGAGTTGTTGTATGAACTGGAATCCCTGATTTATGAAAGGAAAGGTCATGACAGCCAAGGCGATCATGAAAGCCCCGGTAGCCTGGGCAATATCGACTATCTGGAAGTGATCGTTGACTCGCCGCTGGCCTCGAAATTTACCGAGGTCTACAAAGAGCTGAAACCTTACTGGGATAACGAGGCGCTGCAGCGAGTCAGGGCAGGGCGGCACCCGCTGGATTTTGAGACTCTGTACACCGTAGATTCCCATCAGGAGCATGAACAGACTGTTGAGTATCTGGCTAAAACCAGACGTCCCGCAGTGGTGATTGCCGCCAGTGGCATGGCTGCAGGCGGGCGCATAGTGAATTATCTGAAAGCGATGATCGACGATCCGCAGCACTGTGTGCTGTTTGTTGGTTATCAGGCACCGGGCACGCCGGGACACATAATTCAGAAGTTTGGGAGTCGGCCAAGGGCTGGCATCGGGTTAAGGAATGCGCTAAGCACTGGGCCAGGGGATGCGCCAGGGAATGCCCCAAGGAAAGACCCAGTGAATGAACCCTGGGTTGAACTGGATGGTAAACGATACCCTGTTCGCTGCCAGGTGGAGACCATCAGCGGTTACAGCGCTCATGCTGACCAGCAGAATCTGGTGAACTTTGTGCGGCGCATGCGCCGGTGGCCTACGCGGATCCGCATTGTGCATGGCAGCGACCAGGCCAGAGCGGCATTGCGGAGCGAATAGTCGAAGATGGCAGCGGCGGCGGGGAAGCAGATTGATATCGTCCTGCCAGTTGCGGAAGTCGTTGCGGAAATTAGTTAAATCATAGGGGTATTACAGGATAGTCCACAGCTGATGGAAGCCGGTACGCTTGGGACACCGATGACAGGTGTCAGAACGTCGGTGATTTTCATCTCAGGGACTTTTCATGGAACGCATAAAAATCGGGATTATCGGCCTGGGCTATGTCGGGCTGCCTTTGTGTATCGAATTTGCTAAAAAATATCCCACTGTCGGTTTTGACATTTTTCAGCGCCGCGTCGATGAACTGCGCAAAGGCTACGACCGCACGCTGGAAGTCTCTGCGGAAGAACTGCAGGCCATCAATGCTGAGACGGGTCTGCAGTACAGCACCGACATTAATGATCTGGCAGATTGTAACTACTACATAGTCACTGTGCCTACGCCGATCGACAAGAATCGCCGCCCGGATCTGCGCCCCTTATGCAATGCGTCAGAAACTGTGGGCAAGGTCTTGAAAAAAGCCGATATCGTCATCTTTGAATCCACCGTCTATCCGGGCGCTACTGAAGAAGATTGTGTGCCCGTGCTGGAAAAACATTCGGGCCTAGTGTTTAACCAGGATTTCTATTGTGGCTACTCGCCTGAACGCATTAATCCTGGTGACAAGTTGCACAGCGTCACCAACATCAAAAAAGTGACCTCGGGTTCAACGCCTGCAGTCGCTCGCAAGGTTGATGACTTATACAAAAGTATCATCACTGCAGGCACGCATATGGCGCCAAGTATTCGGGTGGCAGAAGCGGCTAAAGTGATCGAGAACGCTCAGCGCGATGTCAATATTGCCTTCGTGAACGAGTTGGCAATGATCTTTAACAAAATGCATATCTGCACCAAAGACGTTCTGGACGCGGCCTCTACCAAATGGAATTTTCTGCAGTTTAAACCTGGCCTGGTCGGCGGGCACTGTATCGGTGTTGACCCCTATTACCTGACGCATAAAGCGCAGGAGATTGGCTATAACCCGGAGATCATCCTTGCGGGTCGACGCCTTAATGACAATATGGGTATCTATGTGGCGAACCAGGTTGTCAAACTGATGATCCATAAAGGTTCCCGTGTTGAAGGTTCCCGGGTGCTGGTGCTGGGTATCGCGTTTAAAGAAAATTGTCCGGATATCCGCAATTCCCGCGTTATTGATGTGGTCCGGGAACTGCAGGATTTTGGCTGCAATATTGATGTGTACGACCCCTGGGCGGACGGAGCCGATGTGAAGCAGGCTTACGGTATCAACATGCTCGATAGTGGTGCATTGCCGGATTTGAGTCTGTACGCCGCGGTGGTGCTGGCTGTAGCTCATGATATATTCAAAACCCTCGATGTTAAGCCAGCGCCCAATCTGGTGGTCTATGACATCAAGTCTGTGCTGGCACTCTCCGACGGCGCGCTATAAAATTCGCTCTGCCAGAGCTGCTCTGAAGCTTGCGGAAAAGGTCTGCAGGAATCAGCTCGGCAGTGAGTCTGCACTTAAAAGGAAGTTTGATGAAAATTCTCGTCACCGGCACCGCCGGCTTCATCGGCTCACACCTCGCCCAGCGTTTGCTCAAACGCGGCGATGAAGTGGTCGGCCTGGACTGCATCAACGACTATTATGACCAGAGCGTCAAATACGGCCGTCTGCAGCGCGCTGGCATCAACGAAGCCGACATCGAAGATAATGAACTGATCAGGTCATCGACTAATCCCAATTACCGCTTCGTCAAAATGCATCTGGAAGATCGCGATTCGATAGACGCTCTGTTCGAAGCCGAGCAGTTCGATGCCGTCTGCAATCTTGCAGCTCAGGCCGGTGTGCGTTACTCCCTGCAGAACCCCGGCGCCTATATTGATTCCAATATCGTTGGTTTCCTGCATATCCTTGAAGCCTGTCGTCACCATGGCGTCAAGAATCTTTCTTATGCCTCCAGCTCCTCGGTCTACGGGCTCAATGAAGATCTGCCGTTCTCGACCTCGGACAATGTCGATCACCCGATGAGTCTGTATGCAGCCAGCAAGAAATCCAATGAGCTGATGGCGCATACCTACAGCCACCTGTATGGCATCTCCACCACCGGTCTGCGATTCTTCACGGTCTATGGCCCCTGGGGCAGGCCGGACATGGCGCTGTTTCTGTTTACCAAAGCTGCGCTGGAAGGCAAGCCGATTCAGGTGTTCAACCACGGCAAAATGCTGCGCGATTTCACCTACATTGATGACATCGTTGAAGGTGTGGTGCGGGTTATCGACAACCCGGCGCAGCCCAACCCGCAGTGGACTGGTATGAATCCGGACCCTGGCAGTTCATCCGCGCCTTACAAGCTCTACAATATCGGCAATAACAACCCGGTGGAGTTGATGCATTTCATTGAGGCGATTGAGAAAGCGCTGGGCAAGACCATCGAGAAAGTGATGATGCCTTTACAGGCAGGAGATGTGCCCGCGACTTACGCGAACGTGGATGATCTGGTGGCGGATCTGGATTACAAACCGAACACGCCGGTGCAGCTGGGTATCGATAATTTTGTGAAGTGGTATCGGGAGTTTTTTAAGGTTTAGTCTGCCGTTGATCGGTGTTTAAACGCTCAGCAGGTCGGGTAGGCGCTCGACCAGGTACAAAGGCAATGACTGCAGCTGGTATTGAATATTGCGCACATTTCCGTTGTGCTTGATGCGTGTGTTGATGGTTTGGCGGCCCGGCAGATTCAAGTCGAATCGCACAGCCAGTGGCGCACCTTTTTCGCCCATGTGTAGTTGGGGACGGAGAGATCAAAATTTGATCTCTCCGTCCCCAACGGCGCCAAAGGCACCCAGTGCCTCCGTCCCCAAAGGCCCACCAAACGCTGATTGGTCCAAGCTATATCAGTATGCTATATATTTAAAGTGTGCCAATGTTTCGGAATACCTTCATGAGTGAAATCAAATCGACAACCCGTGGGCATGATGTGGTTCAGGTAAAAATCCTGGAACCGGGCATTACGTCAAGATCGACCGTACCGATGGAAAGATAGTCAGTCACAAAAAATCGGAAGGTCCGTACAAAGGTGTCCCTGTCGCCAGGAAGTTAAAGTGATCATTTATAGCCCCACGGATGGGGATGCGTTAACTAGCAACGTAAAATCAATGCCTCGACACTGCTTTGTAATGACCCAGATGGGTGGTGAGATTCACCCAGCTCTTGGTCATATGCGAGAGAAGCTAAATCTGCGATGTCTGGCATCGAATATCACACCAGTGGATGCCACTCATAAAGTCACCGGCAAAGATATTCTGATGAAGATATGGCGCCTGATCGCGGCAACGCCAATCAGTATTGCCGTGTGTCATGAAAGTATGAAACCCGGAACATTGGCTAATATCTACTATGAAATAGGTTTGGCCCAAGCGATGGGCAAAGAAACTGTGATTATCAAATCTTCGGGCTTCAAAGTCGCCAGTGATTTGGTTCGCACCGAATATACCCCCATTGTATTTTAATAACTCCAGGGTTATATTTCTACAAGCCAAGGATGGCAGTAATGAACAGCAAAATGCTGATCAGCGAATTAACAAAGGCGGGTTGGCAGCTTACGCGAGTGCGAGGTAGTCACCACATTTTTAAGCATTTCAACATACTCAAACAGTAGTGGTGCCGCATGCGCGGAAAGACCTGCCGCCGGGCACAGTCTCCGCAATCATGAGGCACGCGAGGTTAAATCAAATATGATTTCCGAGAGAGGCGCGCATATGCAATACCCTGTTGCGATAGAGTGGGGTGATGACAGCACAGCATCTGGCATCGTACTACCTGATATTCCTGGTGCAATTACAGCGGCAGATTCACTGGAGCAAGCTTACCTCGGCGCAGTTGAGGTCGCTCATATCCAACTGGCCGAGCTTGCCAAGTCAGGTAAGCCGATCCCGCGCCCAGGTAAGGTTGCTGAGTATCGCAAATTGCGGCAGTTTGAAAACTGTGGATGGGGATTTGTGGAGATTGACATCACGCCCTACCTGGGTCGAACGGAGAAGATCAACGTCACGCTTCCTGGTGTGGTGATTCGCAGGATTGATGAATACGTGGCCCTGCATGGTATCAAGAGTCGCTCTGCCTTTCTGGCAAGCCTTGCTGCCGAGAAGCTGGATTTGTAGGATTTGTCGATTGGCGTCTCGATTGGGCGTCTCGATTCATCCAGGAACAGACCCATAAAATCGTGATCATAGTGTCAAAACACACCTGTGTTATCACACTCCAGTTGCGTTTTTAGTGGTGTCTAAGTGAGATTGCCACTAGCCAGACGTTAAAAACGTTTCTGCGGAAACGTTTTTTGTTCTGCTGGGCTATTCCGCGCTTCCTGGGCTTCGCGCTCTGGCAGGATAGGCACTAGTTCTAGGGATTAATCAGTTCTACATGTGCCGCTTCAAAGGCGGCACTGTCACGCGATGCAACTTTGAATCCCTTTGATACAGCAATTGCCGCAATGTAGCCATCCGGTGCCGGCAAGCCACGCCCTGCAGCACGGGCTGCAATGGCAAGTTCGGCGTACTGAAGCGCGGCGGCAGAATCAAATGACAGAACACGCCCTTCAATCAGCGCCATTAAGCCGTCCAAGGCCTGGCCCGGCATGTCCTTGCGCTTACCATCAGGCGGGGCCCCAATGCCAAACAGTAGTTCGGCCAACGTAATACTGGACAGATACAGCGTTTCAGCGGCCTGCTTATTGAGCCAGGCTCTCACGTTTGGATGCGGTTCGGGTTTCATCGCCTCAGACACGACATTCCGGGCAGTTTATGGGTAAGCGATCAAACAAGTCGGTGTTGGGGCAGGGTGATGGGAATTTGTAGCCATCTACCAAACAAAAAAACGTTTCCGCAGAAACGTTTTTTTTACTGCTTGGAGTGCTGGATCTACTATGCTGTGGCAGCCTGCCATAGGATCTGGCATCGATAATTTTGTGAAGTGATACCGGGAGTTTTTTAATAGAATTTATTCAAATCGCTATTTTTATAACAGATTTTAATCACATATAATCGGCCAGGTCTTATTGCCCATCGTTCATTGGGGTCCGGGACCATGTATCGGTGTCATGAACGATACTTAAAAACGTTTCCGCGGAAACGTTTTTTGTTCTGGCAGCAATCCTTCCGTGGGAGGGACGAGTGTTTAAACTCACATTGGTTTCTTTCATTGAATGACGCCTGTGAAAAAATAGAAAAATGGCCGTGCTAAAAGGATATTAACATGCAACGACGCAATTTCCTGAAAGGCGCAGCCGCGCTGCTGGGCACAATCCCGATTAATTCGGCGCTGTCTGCGGACCAGGCGCCGGCTGCGTTGGCGTCCTCAACAGCCTCGAAGCTCTCGCCCCCATCGGCCCCATCGACACCCGCCCTTACACCTGAAGCCAACGCCCATCTGGTGAGTGGCTCCAGACCACTGGCGCCGATAATCGCCACTCCGGACCGTATTATCGAGATGAATGTCTGTACCCGGCCTTTTCGCCTTCAGGGTCCGCGCATCGAGTCTGAGCGTATCGGACGTAAAAATGTGGTGCATAATTATGGCCATGGCGGCAGCGGCTGGTCGCTGTCCTGGGGATCAGGTCAGATTGCTGTAGAGATGGCCAAAGCACATGCGCGCAAAGAACTGGCGGTGATTGGCTGCGGCGCAATTGGTTTGACCACGGCGCTGGTAGCGCAACAGGCCGGATTTAAGGTCACGATTTATGCCAAAGATCGTCACCCGTATGCGTCGTCGTACCGGGCGACGGGTTCATTTACACCCGACTCGCGCATCGTCAGCACGCAGTTTGCCCCCGCATTTGCCAACCAGTGGGAACAGATGGCGCGTTATTCTTTCCGGCGCTTCCAGTCTTACCTGGGCGTTGACAGTCATCCGATCGAGTGGCGCGACATGTACAATTTGTCCGATCTGCCCTTTGACGCACCGCGCCCGCCCGTCAGATCTGAGGAGCCCGACTATCCCGACCTGGAGCGCGCACTGCTGCGCGACATCACGCCGCAGACCGTTACGGTAAGCTCCCACCCATTTCCCGCGCCCTATGTGCGCAGGCGCCCGGCGCTGATCTTCAACATTGCTGAGTACACCCGTTCTTTGATGATGCAGTTCCTTGCCCAGGGCGGCGTCATCGAAACGTTTGTGATGCAGGACGCGCGTGATTTTGCGGCCATTGATGAGCGCAGCATCATCAACTGCACTGGCTACGGCGCTCGGGCCCTGCTCGGCGATGACTCCATCATTCCGGTGCGCGGCCAAACCGCTAAACTGATTGCGCAACCGGAGCTGGACTATGGTTTCTTTTATGGCAGTCGCCGTGTGTCCGTTTACCCGCGCCGCGATGGCCTGCTGGTGCAGGCCCAGGCCGAGGGTGACTTTAACAATGACAGCGAGGCGCTGGATCCCGAAGAATCCATCAGCGCCGTGCAGCGTCTGGGCGAGATTGTTGCGCAGATGCGGGAGGCGTGATTCTCTCTGCACGACCGCTTCCAGTAAAACGTTTCTCATTATTGACAAAAACTTGCTTTTATATATTATGAGAAACACTTTAACTCTCTAGATGTTTTTATGCCTGCAAAAACCCCACATGTAAGCCCTGATGTAGCAACCAATGCGCAAAAAATTGGCAGCCAGATCAGACTGAAGCGCACAGCACTGGGTATAAACGCCACAGCCGTTGCTGAGTCGGCAGGTATGTCTCGTGTCACCTTGTACCGTATTGAGCATGGTGAGCCATCTGTCACTTTCGGGGCTTATCTTGCCGTGCTGGATGTGCTTAATATGGCAGTCGCGGTCGACCCCGTTTTGGAAAATGCGCATAATCCTCCTCCGCAGCCCGAAGAAGGTTGGCTTCCTGTGAATATCCCCTTGGTGGACTACCCGCAACTCAAACGTCTGGCCTGGCAGATCTCGAATGTCGAAATATTATCGCCCCGCGAAGCGCTGGATATTTATGAACGCAACTGGCGACATCTGGATGTTGCTGAACTTGACGAGCGTGAGCGCTGGTTGATAGACGCTTTGCGGGTCGTGTTTAAAGGTGACACCCTGCCCAAAGCTGTGCTGTGGGCAAAGAGTCGCAAACTGAGGCGGATCTCGCCAGAAAAGCCAGCGAAAGAGTTTGATTAGAGCAATACAGAAAGCCGACGTCGCGGCTGGAGTTTTTAAGGTTTAGCCAAGGTTAAAGACGGACAATCACCCCACTAACCAGCTTGATATTTGCAGAGCTGACCCCGAACTTTTTGGCAAGGGCTGGCCATTGGGCAAGTGCAGCTTGTGTTTGCGCTATAATTTCATGGATGCGGGGTTTGGCAATTTTGGCTGCTTCGCTCAGCTTTATCAGGTGAGCGATACCTGTACTGCGGCCTTCGCCCATCACCATGGTGCTTTGCTCACCTCCAGGCCCTGATGAAAAGGTCAGGTCATAAGCCGGTGACAGGCGCCATTGCCCTTTAGGATTCATCAGGAAGGTGAAGTTTTTGGCATGGTCGTCGCGGTTATGTGCCAGCACATTAAACACCGCAAGCCGGAGCATTTTTTCCACTTCGCGCATATCCCGTGTCAGCTGGCTGGTCAGCGCAATCAAGTCTTCATAGTCAAGCGAGGGCGTTCGGAAATCCGAATGCAGTAAGCCGCAGGCAGAGTGCATGTGCAGCCGCTGCTTTCCGTCTCTGTCAAAGCGCTTGATGGCGAAATAACCAGCGCCATGCCTGGCAGGGAAAAGATGCACCTCTGGCACATCGAGGCCTGCGTCCCTGGCCATCAGCGCATACACATATTCGATAGCACCTGCATCAGCGCCGTCCTGGCTGCTGGATAATTTAACAAGCCAAGGCTGGTACTTATCTGGCAGTTCATGATGTAAACCATGAACAATATGTAGACGTTCACTATCCAGCCCGATAAGCGCTTTGGGGCGAGCGCCTGCTGAGGATCCATTCAGACTCAACAGCTCGCTCAAAACGTCATCAGACGCACCGCTCAGCACCTCTTGCGCCTGCTCAGCCAGCTTGTCCAGAACAATGGTGCTATCTGCTGCATCTGCGCTGTGGTCGGGCTCATAAACCAGCGCCCCCATGCCGTGATGCCCAACATGTGCCAGCCGTGTCAGCGGTGTTAGTTCGGCGGGCGAAATGCCCAGCGTACGTGCATAGCGGTCAAACAGCAGACGTCCCCAGCCATCGGGCAAACTGTCGTTGAACACGCCGGGCAGGCCTTCAAACAGGCCTTCTTCAAAACGGCTAACGCCTGGCTTCGAAGGCAGGTGGAAAGGGGATATTTCCAGCCCATTTTTGATAAACGTGCTGTCGTACTCAAAATAAATCTTTCGCTCACGCATGGCCAAACGGCCTGCAGCTTGGATGCCTTCACCAAAATCTAGGCCGACCTTTATCTCAAGCACTGGCAGCGGGCTATTCACTTGCGGCGGCCTCGTTTGCGGACAGGCGCATTATTCGTGCGCAGCACATCATCAATCGACGTGAATTCCGCTGGCTTCGGCTGCGTTGCCTTGAGTAGCTCCTCTATCCCGCCCAGCACCATCAGCAGCTTCAGGAATGACTCCAGCGATATTTGCCCCTGTTGCTCAAATTTACGCAAGGTGGGCAGCGGTACTCCCGAGCGCTCAGCAAGTCCTTGCTGGGTTAACTCCAATTCCAATCGGCGCTGGCGAATATTTTCGGCAAGCCGTTGCTGAGCTTTGGTCAATGTTATAAGTAACATGGGTGTATCACTATGTGCCTAAAATCTTCTTCAAGTAACAGTATGATATTAGTAGATGGGGCTTTCAAGGATTAATTCAGGGGGGGAAGGAGAGTAAAGCTGCTTGGGGATCACGCACCAGCAGACCGCGAATATGGCTATTACGCGAATGGGTTATGCCGGTGAAGTTAAAGAAGTGAGGCGGATCTCGCCAAAAATCAGTGAATGAGTCTGGATTAGAGTGATACCGAAGCCAGCGCCGACGCTGACTTCGGTACATAATCCTACTGCTCGTTCGTTGCCGGAACAGCTTCAGAGACTGTGGTAGTAAACTGATCGGGAATGAGCATATAAACCGCAAACAGCGTCACGAAAACTACAAACATCAATCCTTCACTGGTTCCCAGGAAATAACCCAGCAAACCGATACCACCCATTGCGGCTGAGGCGAGATAAAGGATCATGACCGTACACTCCTTGCTGAAACCCGCATTCAGCAAACGGTGATGCAGATGATCGCGTCCTGGCTGGAATGAGGATCTACCACTTAACGGACGTTTGATCAGCAGGCTGATGGTGTCGATTAAGGGAACTCCTAGGAACCACAGCGCGTATACCGGCGCAATCATTGCTGACTCGCCTTGGGTTGCTGCAATCACCAACCAGGCCAGTATGAAGCCGAGCAGGGTGCTGCCGGCATCGCCCAGATAGATGATGGCACTTTTTCTCTTGATGAAGCGGAAGTTTAAGGCCAGAAAAGCCAGCAGCGAGAAGATAAGAATGGTGCTGAAATCGAGCATTGTGCTTTGACCGGCACTCAATGCCACGATACTCAGACATACCAGCGCAATCAGCACCAGCCCGCCGGATAAGCCGTCAAGGCCATCCGACATATTGACAGCGTTGATAACCCCAACGGTGGCAAAGACGGTTATCGGTACCGCCAGTACACCCAGTAAAACCGGGCCTGTGAACACAATATCTCCCAGCGACTGCAGCTGATTTCCGGCCTGCACAGCCATCACCCAGGCCGCCGCGGCATGCAGCGCCATCCGGATAGAGACTTTGACTTCCCGCGCATCATCCAGGACGCCAAGCACCAGAATGAACGCTGATATACCCAGCAACATGCCGTACTGTTCCATCACAAACGGCGACAGCAGGCTGATGCACAAGGTACCGAGATAGATACCTACCCCACCAATCAGTGGCGTGGGCAGAGTATGGTGTTTGCGGCCGCCTGGTATATCCACCAGACCCACCCGTCCAGCCAGTGGCCGCAAGGCCACATAAGCCAGGGAGGTGATCACAAACGCACTTATCAAAGCGAGTATGTTCATCCTTGATTCGTCTCTTTATTTAACGCCGTACAACATCTGGGTGCCGGCTGCGTAGATGACCTGGTAGTCAATCACGCCATCAGCATTAACATCCACAGCTCTGAACGCCATGCCACCATTGCCAGGGTTTGCCGCCAGGTAAGCCTGATCAGCTGCATTCAACGGCATTGTGAAGAAGCTCGGCTTGAATCTGCCGACACTATCAATCGTGATGATGCCGGAGCTTCTGTCTGTACTCAGTTCGAAGCCAGCAGCCAGTACCGCAGAGTAGAAACCAAGGTTATCGATGTATGGTGTTACGCGCTGAACCACTCCATTCGCACAACTGACGCCGAAGGCATAGCCAGCAGTTGCGGGGTCGCCCACTGGCTCGATGAAGCTGGTAGCGCCACAGGAGATTTCACGCGCTGTTCCAGCTGGGGCAGCTATGTTGTCATAACCAAATGCACCGGTGAAACGCTCACCATTGCCGACATTTATCGATACCGAGCCGTCTGCGCGGAAGCTGATACTGAACCCTGCGCGCTCTACGCCGCCGGCAAAGCCCAGCAGATCATAAGCAGTAGGGGCCAGTTCAACACCCAGACCATTGGCTACCGCAAGCGCCCGGCCATCAGATAGATAGCTGACGCCATTGGTCACTGAATCAGGGACCAGACGGGTATTGGTGGAAACCGCAGAGTACATCTCACCGCTGATAGCTATCAGCAGAGCGCCAGTGGCTGCATCAACATTTATGTCAAAGCCTTGCGTCGCCGCCAGGAATACCAGACCACCTTCGGAGGGTAGCTGCAGATTCCCAACACCGAAAGCCTGTTGCAGGGCATTGCGCAGGGCGCTTGCCGCAGTAGTGCCATTAGCCAGCTCGACGCCGTTTGGATTGGAGATCATGGCGCTAAGGCTGTCAAATACTCGTTTCACAGCGGCAGCACTCACTCCTGATTCGCTCAGCTTGTTACTGTTGGCAGTCTCATCACTTTTGATTTTCGAGCGCACTGGGACGGAGCTCTCCATCACGGCTTTCAGAACTGATGGCCTCTTCACAAACGCCTGCAGTTCTACCTGACTACTCAGGTTAGCCGTGCCTTTAACGCTTGGCGGTAATTGATTCAGCTTGTTATTAACAACCTTGGTAGTGAGGATTTTCGACTGGTCGACCACATCAGCAGTCAAGCTGGCACCAGCACCTAATGCGGCATTTAATACCCTGGCAATCGACGCAACCAGATTGTTCGCCTGTTCTTCGGTGGTGGCTTCTGAGAGCAGGTTGACGGTGTTAACCACGCTGGTGATGGCCAGTGATTTCATCTGAGTGACTTGAGTCTCCGTCAGATTGCCTTTGCTCGTTAGTGTTTCCACTACCAATGCCATATTGTTGAGCGCGCTGTTTTTAGATTCTTCGCTGATGGTTCCGCCGCCCACAGTGACTTCACCAGATTTTTCCAGAGTGCTGTTGCTGGACTCCAGCAGAGCAAGAGCAGATTCTGTTGACAAGTTGCCATTTTGAATCTGGTCGGCAGCAGATTTGACTGCATTAATACTCAGATTAAGTATATTTGAGACTTGGTCGTTAACTTCTTCAGAAACCTGTTGGCCTGCAAGAATCACAACAGTAGCGAGCGAATTGTCGATTGAATCGATTGAGTTATTCACATTGATAGGCACTGCGGATGACTGTTCCGGCACCGGCACGATGCTTCTGCTTCTGCTGCTGGAGTTGCCTGCAGCATCAGTAAGCG
Organism: Pseudohongiellaceae bacterium; assembly: GCA_041689205.1. GTDB lineage: Bacteria > Pseudomonadota > Gammaproteobacteria > Pseudomonadales > Pseudohongiellaceae > JAVVEG01. The sequence goes on from JBDNGQ010000178.1 coordinate 31,249, forward strand.
TGGCAGTTATCGGAATCAGACTGCCTGGCAGTGCATCGCTTGCAGGAACACGCAATGACCAGGTGGTACCACTCACGATCAGGTTGCCAGCAGCTGCTGAGTAAGCTTTGCCGTTTACGGTAACGGTTAAGGTTTCGACGGAACCAAGGACTGCCCCGGGGTCTGTTCTACTGCCGCTTATGACTGGTGTGGTGCTGATATCGGTTACTGCATTGATAATTGGCGCCAGCGGGGCGGTGGTATCAACTACCAATTCGGCGAGGCCTGAAGCTGCTACGCTTGCTGAGTTTGTGACAGTTGCTTCAACCTGAAAGCTGCTATCAGGCAGCTCATTGCCTGCTGGTATGGTCAAAGTCCAGGCATTGGCATTGAAAGTCAGTGCTCCACCTGTTGTATAGGTGGTTCCATTGACTGTCACAGTCAGCGTTTCGCCTGCGGCCAGCGTTGCTGTGCCGGTCAGGGTTGGGGTGGCGCTGTTAGTAGTCAGGGCATCGGCACTGGGCGCTGTCGGCGTTGGAACAACAATCACTGCGGCGGAACAGCTTTCAGTGAAAGCAGCGGGCGCTGGATCTGCACTACCTGACGCGCCTGCTACACTGAACTGTCCCTGCACGGCATAGGACAGCGGGAAATTGTCTGCCAGATCACCGGATGCGAGCGTGAACACCTGATTTGACTGTGATGCCGGGCTCAGAGCGCAGGTAGTTTGGATGCGTGGGAAAGGGACAAATGTCGGGCTAGTACCGAATCGGATGGTCTCTGGGCCCGATGTCTGATCGACGACAATCTGGTAGGTGTAATGGCCGCCTGAATTGAATTCTTCCAGAATAACTGCATCAAAAACCGAATTACTGGCGCGAATTCGATTGATCAAGTTTTCCGCATCGAAGGTGACAGTGCCTCCATTGATTTTTACCGGACCATTGGTTGCGGAATTAGTCAGATTTATATCCACCTGAATATTGCCCGCGCCATTACGCCCGAGCAGACGCATGTTCTGGGCAGGAATGAAGCCATTGATGGAGGCGCCACTATCGCTCACTACCAGATTAAGAGCACCGATATAAGCCTCAATACGCCGGCTGGAATTATCATCACTGAAGACCACCCCAACTTTGAAACTGTAAGTGCCGTCCATAGTTGCGCCACTCAATAAAGTGAACTCAAAGCTGGGAATCCCAAAAGTTTTTGAAATGGGCACCCCAAGTACCGGCGCAACCACACCATTGCTCCCTATAACAGGTGCCTGACTGAAGTTGTTTGGCCCCAGAATGGTCAGCAGGTTGCCGTCCAGCCTGAAATCGCCAGCCTGCGCGTACACACCAAGTCCACTCAGCGTGCTCGCCAAAACGATCTGGCCGATAATCTTGTTGCTGCGTCGCTTGTTCATGGTTATTTCCTCATTTCCTATAATTAAATTTGTTCAATCTTTTGTTTGAATAGCGCTTACCTGCACCTGCAAGCAGGCTTCCTGCAATTTATAGTCGATAGCCGATCTGAACGCCGGCATAGCCGTATGCTGTGTCAGCGAAACTGCCACTGAGCGGGTTGTTAAAATGTGGCATGATCCCCAAAAACTGACTGCTCAACAATTTGCCGTGCAGGCCAACATGCAGCCGGGGCGTTAACCAGTAAGAGATACTGCCACTCAGGGTGTGGTTATCATCGGCATCACTTAAATTGGTCTGGCGTAGAAATGAAGGCAGGATCAGATTACTGGCGTTGCGAATAATCTCCAGATCGCGCTCATCTACTTTTATATATTCATAGGTCAGTTGCAGCGGCAGCCGCGGAGTAATCTGCCAGTTCAGGCTCAGGCCCATCAGATATTGTGTTTCGTCAACCAGAAAGCTCTGCTCAAAGGCGCTGCGGATTGCGTTTGAGGCTATTTCAGTGCTGGTACCGGAGCTTGCTTCAAAACTGGAGTAACCTCCCCAGGCGCTGGCGATCATGTTCTGGCTAAGCGGCAGCATATAGATAAGTCGCGCCAGCCAGCCTTCATCTTCCATATTGTCGACCTGAATACCCTGCGCAGGATTTAACGCTATTTGCGCGGTTCCCAGCTGCACGCGGCTGATGGTAGAGCGAAAATCGTCGGTCTCGCTCTCTGTCTTTGTCAGTTCAAGGCTTGCAGCGCTCCAGGGGCTGTCATCGCCGCTACGGCCAGCTTCATAAAAATTCCACTTCACGCCATACGCTTTGGACGTGGTATTCAGTTCAGTATCGAAGTCTTCAAGGTCTACGGAGCTGACCGGCGAGAATTTTACAGTGAGATCCTGAGATTGCTGTCGGTAGAACAAGGTAAACATTGAGCCCAGACCAAACTGAATCTCGGCGCGCTGACCGCTCAGATCACCGCTGTTGCCCGTCAGGCTCCTGGTTCCTGCTACCAGTTCATCGCGAGCATCCAGGAAATCGATGGTGTCATTGACTGCCAGCGCGGCCGCAGTGAGTTCGAAATCAAATGCGTTTAGCGTGTAGGCGCTGGTGATATTGCTGTTAATCCAGCCAGCTGGAGTATCTGCGTGAAGGTAACTGCAAAAAGACGTTGCGATAAGCATCCCGGACAATTTGATCGGCTGCGAAAGGATAAACTGCGTAGGTCGTTTAGGGCTGGGCAAAAGTTTTTTCTCGTTCAAGTTCATAATTATTATCGCTTTAGTGGCTTTTACCTAGAGTAATAACCAATGTTACAAATTTCTCGAACAAGGTTAAGGGTTTTACCGGGGCTTGTAAAGCGATATGCTGTTTTTTTTTACTGAATTAAAGGCTCTCAGGGCTGTTTTTGTGCTTATTTTTTGGGCATTTGTAACGCGATCGTAATAAATTGTGCGCTATGTTGGTGCGACCTCTGGGATTGTAATGCTCGCCCTCAGATTTTTCTGTGCGCCCCCTTCACATATCGGCTAAACTTCCGCCCCAGACATTCAGCCTTCGGCTATAAGAAAAACAGACACCGGAACGTTAGCAGCAGAGCCACTTCATGCGTTTGAAATGTATTAAATTAGCTGGATTCAAGTCATTCGTTGACCCCACCACGGTGAGTTTTCCGAGCAATCTGTGTGCCATCGTCGGGCCTAATGGCTGCGGCAAATCCAATATCATTGATGCGGTACGCTGGGTGATGGGCGAGAGCTCAGCCAAAAACCTGCGCGGCGAGACCATGACGGACGTGATTTTCAATGGCTCAGGGAGTCGCAAGCCGGTTGGCATGGCCAGCATTGAGCTGATTTTTGATAACAGCGATAACCGCATCAAGGGCGAGTACGCCCAGTTCGCGGAGATCTCCATCAAGCGCCGCGTCTCCCGCGATGGCGAATCGGGCTATATGCTCAATGGCACCAAATGCCGCCGCCGAGACATCACCGATATTTTCCTCGGCACCGGTCTTGGCGCACGCAGCTACTCGATTATCGAGCAGGGCATGGTGTCGCGCCTGATCGAGTCCAAGCCGGAAGACCTGCGGATCTTTATCGAAGAAGCGGCCGGCATCTCCAAGTACAAGGAGCGCCGCCGCGATACCGAAAACCGCATCAAACGCACCCGTGAGAATCTCGAGCGCTTAACCGATATCCGCGATGAACTGGGCCGTCAGCTCGGTCATCTGCACCGCCAATCACTAGCGGCCGAGAAATACGGCGAATACAAGCAGCAGGAACGCATGCTGACAGCGCAGCATAGCGCCTTGCGCTGGCGGTCGCTGGACGCTGATGTGCAGCGTAAGCAGGCAGTGATCAGCG
>JBDNGQ010000179.1:0-7006 GCA_041689205.1 Pseudohongiellaceae bacterium
GCACTGTCAGTCGACAGTAATCTGGTCTTCGCCATTCAAGGTAAAGACTACGCTCAGAAACGATTGCAGCTGGATATCTTATTGGAAGATGCACTTACCCGGCCCGAGCGTCTGGCCGAGCCCGCAGTCTATGAGCAGACCGCAGGTGTTTATTACGCGGGTCGCGATCTTGAAAATCCAGGGCCTCGCCTGCAACAGCAACTCGACCAGCTTGAAGTTGTTTTACGTGAGGCACAGATACCGATAGAGGTGCAGCTGATTTCTGATAATGCAACTCAGGTCACCTTGTTTCAGGTCGGTAATCTTGGTCAGTTCAGCGAGCAGACCTTGAGCCTGCAACCAGGCCGCTATGTCGCAGTAGGAACCCGTCCAGGTTATCGAGATGTGCGCAAAGAGTTTGTAGTCGGTTTTGGTCATCAGACAGAACCGGTTACCATTCAGTGTAACGAACTTGTAGCGGCAGGCAGGTCTTAAGTTGATGCACGATAATTCCAAAGACGACGCATTTAGAGACAGCCCGGTAGACGACTCTCTTGATCCGATCATCCCGATTGATTTTACGCCGCCCACTGCAAAGAAGGATGGCTTCAAGTTTCGACTCTCGGCGCTGCATGTTTTTGTTGCCGTGTTTCTCGCCATAACCGGCACTGCTGCCTGGTTTGTGCTGACGGCCAGTTCTGTTTATGTACAGACAAATCCTGCCACTGCAACCATAGACGTTGACTCCGGATTCTCGGTTCCGCTCGGTCAGCGTTATTTAATGCGCCCCGGCACCTATCAACTGACCCTGCGTAATGAGGGTTATCACGACGCGCCAGTGATTTTAAACGTCACTGAGGACGCCGCACAGATTCACCCTTTTGATCTGCGACCCAAACCGGGTCTGTTGTCTTTCGAGGTGCAGGCTGGCGGCAGTGTCAGCGGTGCCAGAGTGATGCTGGATAATATTGATCTGGGCGTTACGCCATTAACACAGGTGGAAGTTGAGCCGGGTGAGTATGAAATGGTGGTGTCACTGGATCGCTATCAGCCCTGGCAGGAAATCATAATCGTAAATGGCCGTTTAGAGGAACAGGCGTTCAGCGCAGTACTGCAACCGGCCTGGGCAGAGCTTAGCTTTGAGACCGAGCCGCCCGGAGCTGATGTTATCGTCAGCGGTGAGCTGCTTGGTACCACGCCACTGCAGGCCCAGGTTCTGCAAGGTGCCCATGAAGTAACTCTGAAACTGGCTGGCCATAAAGCCTGGCAGGATGACCTGGTGGTTACTGCCGGTGAAGATATGCTGCTGCCATCAGTCAGTCTGGAACGTGCCGATGGCCTGGTTTTTATCCGATCGGTGCCGGGCAATGCTAATGTCACTATCAATGGTGACTTCAAAGGGCAGACGCCGCTGGAAGTTGCGCTGGCTCCTGGACGTGAGCATCAGATCACCTTGTTTCGCACGGGTTTTAATAACGCACAACGCAATGTGCGCACTAATCCTGACGAAGAGCAGGACATCACCATAGCTCTGGTGCCCGTTACCTCAATGGTCAAAATTCAGGCTCAACCCGCCGATGCGGAACTGTATATTGACGGTGAATTCCGTGGCGAGGCCAATCAGACCGTAGAGCTGCTATCAGCCAGTCAGCGTGTTGAAATTCGCAAACAAGGCTTCGTGCCTTATGCGACCACGTTTACTTCCCGGCCAGGTCTGGAGCAGCAGATTCGCGTAAATCTGAAATCACTGGAAGAAGCAAAACTGGAATCGATTAAACCCGTCATCACCACCGTGGCTGGACAGACGCTGAAACTGTTTTATCCGGGTGAATTCACCATGGGGGCTTCACGGCGCGAACCTGGGCGCCGCGCCAATGAGACGCTGCGCGACGTGGCGCTGGAAAAACCGTTCTATCTGTCTTTGCACGAAGTCACCAATGGTCAGTTCCGACGCTTCCGTGCAGATCATAGCTCCGGTGTATTGCAGGGCAGCACTCAGGATCTGGACAGTCAGCCGGTTGTGCAGATCACCTGGACCGATGCCGCTCTGTACAGCAACTGGCTCAGCGAACAGGAGTCACTGACACCGTTTTACCAGGTCAGCGGCGATGAAATCGTTGGCTATAATGCCGATTCGACCGGTTACCGACTGCCAACGGAAGCCGAGTGGGAGTGGGCTGCGCGCACCGACGATGCGGGCAACACCTTGCGCTTCCCCTGGGGGGAACAATTACCCCCGCCGGACAAAGCCGGGAATTTTGCCGACCTGTCGACCAGAACCTTCCTCGGCCAGTATTTGACTGCGTACGATGATGGGGTTCCGGGCACCGCGCCGGTTGGTGGATTTACTGTTAATGCTCGCGGTCTGTTCGATATGTCGGGTAATGTGTCGGAATGGGTTCATGATTATTATGGGGCCGTTGGCACCCTGAGCTCGGTTAAAGAAGTTGACCCGCTGGGGCCTGATGAAGGAAGTTTCCGAACGATAAAAGGTTCCAGCTGGGCGCACAGCGCAATCACTGAATTACGACTTTCCTACCGCGATTTTGGCGAGGAAGCCCGGGATGATCTCGGTTTCCGCATCGCGCGTTATCTGGGGGAATGAAATGTTGAGCGCAAATATCAGTACACGCCTGCTCAGCGGGTTCTGCCTGCTGACTTTGCTGGCGTTGAGCACCGCCAGTGAGGCACAAAGCCAGAATACAGCGGCACCACCCGCTGCACAGCAGCAAAATCAGCAGCAAGCCCCGGCAGCGGCTGCAAATAGTGCCGACAGTGTAGAGAGTGCCGCCGCCAGCCAGAACGTGCCAGCGGAAACGGGTTCCGGGCAAACAGCTGCAACTGCCGCTCCGGATGCAGAGCTGACCGCTGCCGAGCAGGCCCAGGCTGATGACCTGGCCCAGGCTCAGGCCCAGGCCCAGGCAGAAACCGAAACAGAGGCCGCGGATTCAGCCGACTCCGGGCAGACATCATCAATAGCTGATGTAGAACTCTTTGATCCACAGTCGGATGAACCCCTGGATCCGCAACAGTCGGGAGGCAGATTCATCCCGACTGAACAGTTGTCCCTGGACCTGGGAGTTTCGTTTCCGGTAGACATATAAGACATTGAAACAAGGAAGGACATTCACAAGTATGAAACAGAACTATCTCACCGAAGTGATCTACCAGCTGTTCGCGCTGATCATCGTGGTCATCGTGGTACATGCGGTTTATGTGGCAGTTATTCGTCCCAATGCTGATTATGTGCTGGAGCAGCAGACTTTGCTGATCGCTGCGGATGAAAGCTACGTGCCGGATCGCTCACTTTATATTGTGCTGCGCGATTTTGAGCAGGAAATCTGCATCATCCTGATGTTCTGGGCGCTGGCAATTATCGGCATGAAGGCTCAGCAGACCATGCGACAGCGCCGCCTGCTCGACCGACAACTGCTGCAGGTGTCCGAGGGCACCAGTATTTTGCCGGAAGATGCCAGACAGTACGCGCGACCGGTGCAGGCGCTGCCGGAGGTTGAGCGCAACTATCTATTACCGCGGGCGATCCTTGCCGGTCTGCATCGCTTTGGCACCACACATAATATTCAGGACGCCGCGCACACCATTAAAGACCTGTGTGACAACGAATCGGAGCGGCTGGAAAGCGAACTGACCATTGTCCGCTATATTGCCTGGGCCATCCCATCCATCGGCTTCCTTGGCACTGTGCGCGGCATCGGTACCGCCCTTGGTCAGGCGAATCAGGCAGTAAATGGCGATATTCTCGGCGTTACTGTCAGTCTGGGGGTAGCGTTTAACTCTACCTTCGTGGCGCTGGTGACCAGTATTCTGCTGATGTTCCTGCTGCATCAATTATTGTTGATCCAGGACCGTCTGGTGCTCGACTGTCAGAATTACAGCGATGAGCATCTGCTGCGCTACCTGCAGGTGCCGGACAGGGATAGACGCGAATGACACTGAAGGTTCTCGAACTCAATGACAATGGCATCAGTATTGGTGATGAAAACGGGCTGATCTTCAGCAGTCCCGGCTATGCGGTGGCTATTGGTGAAGATCTTGAATTTGGTCATGATGCTGCCGGGCAGAGCAAGATCCACCCGGTCAACAGCAGCAATGAATTCTGGCACCGGCTCAGTATGGAACCGCTGGCCAGGCCAATTGCACACTTACGTCATAATGCGGATCTGGCCTATTCGCATCTGAAGCACCTGGCTGCACAGACACAGCTTGAAGGGGACATCATACTGGCGGTTCCTGGCAGCTTTTCGCGGCAGCAACTGGCCATCCTGCTGGGACTGATCAAGCAGAGTCCGTTTAATGCGGTCGGTCTGATCGATACCTCTGTTGCCGCTGCGGCGGCCCGGCAATCCAATGGCTCCAGCTCAGGCAGTGATTCAGCAGGCAGTGATTCAGCAGGTAGTGATTCAGCAGGCAATAATTCAGCAGGCAATAATTCAATAGTCCATGCGGATATTCAGCTCCACCAGGTAGTGCTTTCAGAGGTGCATCTGCGCAACGGGGAGCTGGTTCGTGAGGCCGTAATTCAGGTGCCTGGCGTGGGCTGGTCCAATCTGGCCGATAGTCTGGCGCAACTGGTTACGGATGCCTTCATTCAGCAAAGCCGGTTTAATCCGCAGCACAATGCAAAATGGGAACAGACACTATACGACAGCCTGCCGCGCTGGCTGAGTCAGGAAACCGAAGACAACAATCTGCTGCTCGATATTCAGACTGACAGTGCCAGGTATCAGGCCCGAGTGACGCGCTCCAGTATCGTCGCCCAACTCAGGCCTTTTTACCGCAAGATCACCGAGCATTTACGTGAGCTGGAAGGGCACGGAGCGACAGATGGCGCCTTACTGCTGACCGAGAGGATGGCAGCGTTGCCGGGTCTGCGCAGTAATCTCGACGCGCTCGGTCCGCTCAAGCAGGATATTGTTTCGACAGACGCCTTAATTAAAACCTGTCTGCGTTATCAGGACCAATTACTTAACAGTGCCGGTACCGTTAATTTTGTCACGCGATTGCGGCCAGACATTCAGGCCCGGACCGCCAGTCAGCAGCACACTGCGGATCAGCAACAGGCTGCCAGCAGGCCAACTCATGCCATGCTCGATTACCAGGCGTGGCCGCTGGGCAGGCGTCTCAGCCTGGGGCTCGGGCGCCGTAACGCAGACAACGATATGCAGCGTTTTCAGCTCAATGGTAATGCCGCCCGCACCCTGGGCGAGATTGAGCAACAGGCTGGCCAGTTCAATCTGCGTTGCCAGGAATCTGGCTGGCTGGTCAATGGCAATCCGGTGCAAACCGGTCATCTGCTCAAGACCGGTGATGTTTTACGATTCACTGAACTTGAACATCCAATTCAATTAATCCAGGTGCATGATGGCCAGAGGTAAAAGGAAAAGAGACAGCTTTAATCCGCTCAGCCTTGCCTTCCTCGACGTGATGTCCTGTGGCTTTGGCGCTGTGGTGCTGATATTTCTGATCCTTGACCACACCGCCACCGAATCCTTCAATGAAAGTGACCCGGTACTTACCGCTGAAGTCACCCTGCTTGATGAAGAAATCCTTGAAGGTGAGGCGCAGCTGGTGCGCATCCGCAACACGCTGGCGGACGTCAGCCTGGAGATCGTCACCGCCCAGGGCATGGCCAGCCGCGTACAAAATGAAGTTGATGATTTCCGGCAGCAGCTGGCAGAGATGGAAGGCATCAGCCTGGGCAGCGAAGAAAGTCTGGAGCGCCTGCGTGCAGATATCCGCTCTCTTGAAGAAGATCTGCTGCGTCTGCAGACCACCGCAATAGAAGAGACGGGTCGCGATGCGCGTGAGTTTCTTGGCGAAGGAGACAGGCAATATCTGACCGGTCTTTTCCTGGGGGGTAATCGGATTCTTATTCTGCTGGATATGTCCGCCAGCATGATGGATGAGACTCTGGTGAATATTATCCGTACCCGCAATATGCCCGATGAGCGCAAACGGGCAGCACCCAAGTGGCAGCGGGCTGTTAAGACAGTGGACTGGATTACCAGTCAGTTGCCGGTCGCCAGTCAGTACCAGATTTATGCCTTTAATGATCAGGTGAAACCGGTTATTGCAGGGACTGCAGCCAGCTGGATGGAAGTGGCGGATCGTGATGGCCTGAACGAATCAATGCGTCAGATAAACGAGCTGGTGCCCTCTCAGGGCACCAATCTGCAGCAGGTGTTTCAGGCAATTGGCGCGATGAATCCGCGACCGGACAATATTTATCTGATTACTGATGGCCTGCCGACGCTGTCGAACAACGCCTCATCAAAACGGCTGATTACGCCTGAAGACAGATTGGATTTATTTGAAGATGCGGCCGGAGCACTGCCACGAGGCGTGCCGGTGAATGTGATTCTGCTGCCCCTGGAAGGTGATCCCAGTGCAGCGGCTGCTTATTGGGTGCTGGCACAAAGCACTAAAGGATCATTTCTCAGTCCATCGCGGGATTGGCCATAATGCGTAGACGTCGCGAAACAGAAGGTTCGACTATTTCCTTTTTGGACGTCATCTCCTGTGGATTTGGCGCGATTATTCTGCTGCTGATGATTACCGAAAGCTCTGCACCGGTCACTCTTGAGCTCACTCGGGAAGAGGAGCGACCAATTGCAGACCTTCAGCAGCAGCTGTTTGCGATCCGTGGCGAAACCACCATCGTCAATCGCGATTTGAACGCTAAACGGGAGCAGCTTTCCTCCGTAACAGAAAGGCTGGCGATTATGCGTCGTGAGCTTTCGCTGATTGAGGCGCGTTACCAGACCTCCAGACAGGTAGCCGATGAGACCGTTGACGACGAGAGCAAACTGGCGATTGCAAAACAGTCGCTTTCGGAAGAGATGCAACGTCTGCTCGGTCAGGATTTCAGCAGGGAAAGTGATCTGGTCGGTGGTATCCCGGTAGACAGTGAATACATTATCTTTGTCATCGATACTTCCGGTAGTATGCAGCAGGTGGCGTGGAACAGAATGCTTGAAGTGGTTATTGAAACGCTCGATATTTATCC
>JBDNGQ010000180.1:0-16665 GCA_041689205.1 Pseudohongiellaceae bacterium
GACTACGCTCTGCGATAAGGCCATTGCGTCGATTAAATCGCAGACGCACAATTCGTCGCGCTGCAGCAGTAAGGCGACCAGCCTTACCCGCACTGGCTCGGAAAGTGCTTTGAACAAACTGGCTAATTCATGAGTATTCATGGCCTGGATTATATCTGCCTGGGCAAATATAGCCAATCACGTTTTCAAGTCAAGGGGACTTTTGCGACCTGCATCGATGTGCCTGAACGCACTTTGGCGTACTTTAAAGCAGGTCGACAGTCACCCGCACTTGAATGTACACAAATCGACGCTATCTATTAACAGTTGATAAACTCTTGCCGGTCCGCACTCGCTGTTGTACCGATGCGCACCCGGCAATTATTTCAGGAGATGAAAGCCGTGATACTAAATCGTGCGTGGATTGCCCTGCTTGCCTTGTGCACCTTGCAAATGAGCACTCAGATTGCGCTGGCTCAGGAGGCTGTTGCCACTGACACCTTTGATTACACAAATTTTCGCACTAATGATGAAGCGAACAATATCCATATCTTCAAGACCACCAGTCCCGCTGTAGTCAATATCACCAACTCCCGTCTGGTGCGCTCGTTCAATTCATTAAATCCTCAGGAAGTTCCACAGGGCAGCGGCTCCGGCTTTATCTGGAATAATGAAGGCTATGTGGTCACCAACTTTCATGTAATCCAGCAAGCTTCACGGCTGACCGTCACGCTGCAGGATGGCAGTGGCTATCAGGCGCGCGTGGTTGGTTTTGAGCCCGATAAGGATCTGGCAGTTTTGAAGATTGATGCGCCTGCGGAGAAGTTGCACCCGCTGACTATTGGTGACTCAACGCTTCTGGAAGTAGGCCGCAAAGTAATCGCAATCGGAAATCCCTTCGGGCTTGATACCACCATGACGGTGGGCATAGTCAGCGCGCTGGGGCGAGAGATCAATTCACTGAATCAACGCAAGATTCGGGATTTGATTCAGACTGATGCGGCGATCAATCCGGGCAATTCCGGAGGCCCCCTGCTCAATTCACTTGGGCAACTGGTTGGCGTTAACACCGCTATTTACAGCCCCACCGGCACCAATGCCGGAATCGGCTTCGCGATACCCGCTAATACCGTGAAGAAAATCGTGCCGGAGTTGATTCAATTTGGCCGAGTGCAGACACCGACTCTGGGCATTCACTACCTGCCACTGCAACAGGCGGATTATTACCGTCAGCGCTGGGGTCTGCAGGGAGTTATTGTGGTAGGTGTGGTTGCAGATGGCAACCCCGCCAGAGCTGGAATGACAGGTCTGATGGAGACCCCTTCAGGCATCGTGCTGGGCGATGTGATCATTGCAATAGATGACACCGGAATCAATAACGAGGATGATCTGCTGACTGTGCTCGAGAACCGTAAACCCGGCGATGTCGTCACCGTTACTACTCTGCGCAATAATGAGCGCAAGACCTATCAGCTGGAACTGCAGGCCAGCCAGCGCTGATCTTTGCAACAGGGGATGCGCTGCCTGGAGCAGGCATTCCCGCACGGAGAGCCGTTTGTTACACATTGTTTTATTCGAACCGGAAATACCACCCAACACTGGCAATATCATTCGTCTGGCAGCCAATACCGGCTGTCAGTTGCATCTGATAGAACCACTTGGCTTTACTCTCGATGACAAGCGCATGCGCCGTGCGGGACTGGATTATCACGAATTCAGCGCGCTGAAAACTTACCCGGACTGGGGCGCGTTCATGCACAGCAGACCTGAGGGCAAGCTGTTTGCGCTCAGCACTAAAGGCAGCTGTGCGTATTCCAGTGTCAGTTTCAGTGCGGGAGATATCCTGGTGTTTGGCCCGGAGACGCGGGGCCTGCCTGCGGAAATACTGCAATCCTTACCGTCGACTCAGGTCCTGCGCATTCCGATGCGCACTGGCAGTCGCAGCATGAATCTGTCCAATGCCGCAGCGGTCGTGGTGTACGAAGCGCTGCGACAACTGGATTTCAGATTCAGTGACTGATCAGTTCACTGCCTTTAGTTAACTGCACCTTTGTCAGCATCAGCTGCTGGAGCTGCGGCTGCTGCCGCCTGCTGCTGTTTCTGTTGCAGGAACAGCGCTTCAAAATTGACTGGTGCCAGCATGATGGCTGGGAAGCTGCCACGGGTAACCAGGCTGTCAATTGTCTCTCTGGCATAAGGGAACAGAATGTTTGGACAGACTGCTGCCAGTACATGCTCCAGCTCTGCTTCGTTGAAGCCCATACAGGTGAACACGCCAGCCTGCTGAACTTCTACCAGGAAGGCCACATTCTCTTCCATTTTGGCTTCGATGGTCAGTGTCAGTACCACATCAAATACACCCTCTGCCAATTTGGAATTACGGGTGTTCAGATTGAAAGTGATTTTTGGTGACCACTGCCCCTGAAATGTTTCCGGGCTGCGGGGAGACTCGAAGGAGGCGTCTTTCAGATATATTCTCTGCAGAGCGAACACCGGTCCCTGAGGCTGATTAACTGCCGGCTCAGTGCTGCTCGCGGTATTGCCATTTTCGTTGTTGTCTTTCTCTGCCATGATTTAAAACCCATATTGACTGTTAAAGTTAAGTTTATTTTCTACTTCTGCACCAGCGGGAGGTTTTGCGCTCGCCACTCACTCATGCCGCCACTCAGACGTACTACCTGATCAAAACCGGCCTCTTTCAGGGTCTTGCAGATTTCACCCGACTGCTGACCCGCTTTACAGACTACGATCAGCGGTTTTGATTTATATTTCTCCAATTGTCCGAGGCTTGCTGAAAGCTTAGTCACCGGAATATTGATCGCATCAACGATGTGCCCTGCCTCGAATTCTTTCTTATCGCGGACATCCAATACCCGGCCATCCGTGCGATTTATCAGCGTTACAGCCTGCTGCGCGCTGACGCCTTGCGAACCGGTTTTATTAAGGTGCACGATTAATGCCACCACCAGCCCTACCCACAGACTCGACAGAATCCAGTGATTACCGACAAATTCAATAAATTGGGCCATCAGCAAAAGGTACCTTGCAAAAAAGGGGTGAAGTATACACGGCAAACTCAGGGCTTGCATCTACCTGAAATGCAGCCTGAAATGCAGCCTCGCCATCAATGCCAGTTTCCGCGATAATGGCCCACACGCTACAGCGCCTGCGAACTAAAACACCGACTCCAAAATGGACTTCCCACAGATGACTGCACCCATACCCCGCCATACCACCCTGCTCCTGATTCTCGATGGCTGGGGCTATCGCGAAGCCACCAATTCAAATGCGATCGCTGCCGCTGATACGCCGGTCTGGGACAAGCTGTGGCAAAGCTGCCCGCATACGCTGATAAGCACCTCCGGCATGGAGGTAGGGCTGCCAGAAGGGCAGATGGGCAACTCAGAAGTGGGCCATATGAACCTGGGCGCAGGCCGGGTGGTCTATCAGAGTCTGACCCGTATCGACAAAGCCATATCAGAGGGTTCTTTCTTCACAAACCCGGCGCTGACTGCCGCTGTCGACAAGGTGGTCGGCACCGATAAAGCGCTGCATATTCTGGGACTGCTGTCACCGGGCGGAATTCACAGCCATGAAGATCAGATCCTCGCGATGATCGAACTGGCTTATCAGCGCGGTGCAAAACGCGTCTATCTGCATGCCTTTCTGGATGGCCGCGATACCCCGCCCCGCAGCGCGCTGGTTTCGCTGCAACTGGCTGAAAACAAACTGCGGGAACTGGGCTGCGGCCGCATTGTCTCGGTAATCGGTCGGTATTTCGCAATGGACAGGGATAAGCGCTGGGATAGAGTGCAGACTGCCTATGATCTGCTGGTCGATGGCACAGCGAATTTTTTCAGCTTCAGCGTTGAGGAAGCGCTCAGTGCCGCCTATGACCGGGGCGAAGACGACGAGTTTGTCACAGCAACACGGGTTGATGCGCTGGATCAGCCGCTGGTCCGTATTGAAGATGGTGACAGTGTCGTGTTCATGAACTTTCGCTCCGACCGAGCACGGCAGCTTAGTCATGCATTTCTGGATAAAGATTTCAGTGGCTTTGAACGCGAGCGGCAACCTGCGCTCAGCGACTTTGCGACACTTACCGAGTACTCGGCCGATCTCAAAACCAGTTGCGCCTTCCCGCCGCAGTCCATGAATAATGTGCTGGGAGAATATCTCGCCGATCGGGGCAAGACCCAGCTGCGGATTGCGGAAACTGAGAAATACGCTCATGTAACTTTCTTTTTCAGTGGTGGACGTGAACAGCCTTTCGAAGGCGAGGACCGGATCCTGGTCCCTTCTCCTCAGGTAGCGACCTACGACCTGCAACCGGAGATGAGCGCATTTGAACTGACTGACAAGTTGGTGGAAGCCATCCATTCTGGAAAATATGATGCCATCGTCTGCAACTACGCCAATGGCGATATGGTCGGTCATACCGGTAATTTCGATGCCGCAGTCAAGGCTGTGGAAGCGTTGGATATTTGCCTGCAGCAGATCACTGAGGCCATCCGCGCCACTGCAAGCCAATGTCTGATCACTGCCGACCATGGTAATGTCGAACAGATGCTGGACGAGGAGTCCGGCCAACCGCTGACCTCGCACACCAACGGTCCGGTGCCGCTGGTGTATGTCGGCTACCGGGATTGGAAATTCCATCGCGAAGGCAGCCTGAGCGATATTGCCCCGACCATGCTGACCTTGATGGATATTGATATTCCCGCAGAAATGACCGGCACCACCCTGCTGAGCTCATAACCTGGAGGCTCATTCAAAATGCCTGCCCAACGCCTGCGCTTTTTGATCGGCACCTGCCTCTGCGCCGCGCTCCTGCTCGGCATGGCAGGCATCAGCCAAAGCGCAGAAATTGAGCAGCCTGATGTTCAACTGGGAGAAGTCAATAAAGCTATCAGCGCTATTGAGAGCTGGATTAATGATGCTGCCAATAACAGATCACAACTTGAAAACGATCTGCGCACAGCCAATCGTCAGATTGAGATGCTTCAGCAGTCCATTGACAGCAATCAGCTTGCTATCCTTGCCAGTCAGGGAGAATTAGATACCTTGCAAGAGCGCAGCGCAGTGCTGGAACAACAAAAGACTGCGCAACAGGAACTGGTGGCACAGGCTCTGCGAGCCTCTTATATGATCGGCCGAGACAGCTCTTTAAAGCTGCTGCTGAATCAGGAAGATCCTGGACCGGGGGCGAGGATGCTGTATTACTATGCCGCCTTCAACGCCAGCCGCCTGACTCAGCTGGCAGCGTATCAACAAACCCTGGACGAACTTGCGACCATCGCCAGCGGGATTGCCGATACCACCAGTTCACTGCAAGCACGCAGCGCGGAGCTGGAAGGACAACTTGTCAGCCTGACGCACAATCGGGAATCGCGTGCTGATATCCTGCTGGCGCTGGAAGCGGAACTGGCCAGCCGCAGCGATCAGCTCGAACAACTGGTGCAGGATCGCCAGCATCTCGAAAACTTGATTGCCGAAATTAACCGTATTGTCAGTGATATTCCTGCCCCTGAGGAGTTGATGCCCTTTGCTCAGGCGCGCGGTGAACTGCCCTGGCCACTGGCCGGCCCTCTGCTGAATACATTCGGGGCCAGCTACAGTGAAGGCAATTTGCAGCGTCAGGGCGTTATCATCAACGCAGCGGAAGGCACGGCAGTGCGTGCGATTCATCCAGGCCGGGTGGTTTTTGCAGACTGGCTGCGCGGCTCCGGGTTTCTGGTGGTGCTTGATCATGGTCAGGGCTACATGAGCCTGTACGCGCATAATCAGGGATTGTTAAAGCAAAACGGTGACTGGGCCAACCGTGGCGAGACTATCGCCGCTGCCGGTAGCAATGCCGGCATGGACAGCCCCGGCATCTATTTTGAGGTCAGGCACAATGGCCAGGCACAAAATCCGGTCAATTGGTGCGTAACACGCTGATGAAAGCACAGGACGAAATTGATTATCCGGCGTAGAATCATCCGACATTAAATCAGGAGCGCTTCATGACTGAATTCTCTGGCAATGCGTCTGTATCAGGCCGCTGTTTCAGCTGGCTATCCGCTGCTTTCATTGTGGCTGCTTCTCTATTGATTGGGCCCACTCATCTGATCGCTCAGGAGCAGACAGCACAACCGCCGGCTCAGCTGCAGGACAGTCCTCTGAATCGTTTTGGTCGTCAAGCGGGCGAAGCACAGCCATTGCCCTTACCACTGGATGAAGTTCGTATTTTCACCGAAGCGCTGGAAGCAATCCGCAACGCCTATGTAGAAGATATTGATGATAAGACCCTGCTCAGTTTTGCGATTAAAGGCATGCTGGCCGGGCTTGATCCGCATTCAGCTTATTTAAGTGCTGAAGATTTCGATTCCTTAACTGAAAGTACTCAGGGCGAATTCGGCGGATTGGGCATCGAGGTAGGCGAGGAGAACGGCTATATCAAAGTAATTACCCCGATTGACGGTACCCCGGCGCAGCGCGCAGGCATTCTTTCAGGTGATTTGATTGTTGAGATCAACGGCAGACCTCTGCGTGAACTTCAGGTTAATGACGCGGTGGAACTGATGCGTGGCGCAGTTGGTACCTCAATCGATTTGACGATTATCCGTGAAGGTGACCCAGAGCCTTACGAGTTCACTCTGGTGCGTGAAATCATCGCTGTTGCCAGTGTCCGTCACAGCACTGAGGCGCCAGGCTTTGGCTATATCCGAATTGCTCAGTTCAAAGTAAATACCGGCGCTGAGCTGCTTAAATCGCTGCAAGCACTGCAGGCAGAAAACGATGGATTAAAAGGGCTGATACTGGATTTACGCAATAATCCAGGCGGCATTCTGCAGGCCTCAGTCGATGTGGTTGACGCATTCCTGAGCAGCGGCAAAATAGTCTATACCCAGGGCCGCTTTGATGAATCAGAATTTGACTACTACGCCACTCCGACTGATCCCAGCCAAGGCGTTCCACTGGTCGTGCTGATCAATAATGGCTCAGCATCGGCCGCAGAAATTGTCGCTGGTGCGCTGCAGGATCATGGCCGTGCAGTGATCATGGGCACCCGCAGTTTTGGCAAGGGCTCCGTGCAGACGGTGCTGCCACTGACCAATGAGCGGGCGATCAAATTAACTACTGCCTTGTACTTCACGCCTGATGGTATTTCGATTCAGGCGCAGGGCATTCAACCAGACATTATTGTCGACGAAGCCTATGTCACCCGACAGACATCACGCCGCGGAGCGTACACAGAAGCAGATCTGGAAGGTCATTTACGCAATGGCAGCGGAGCAGAGGAACTGCTGCCAACCGTGGTTGCCGAGCAGGTTGTAGTCAGCGATTACCAGTTGAATGAGGCCCTGACGCTGCTCAAAGGCTGGAATATCATGGAAACCGGGCGCAACCGCATGACCTCGGATTCACGCACCGCTGATAATCAGCAATGAGCCAATCACCATTGAAGAAGTTGTGGGCAGCAGTCCTGCATCAGTACCACAAACCGGAATCACTGTTGGTGGTCTGCTGTGTTTTCTCAGTCATTATGCTGGTGTGGATGCTGTTTCTGCATCCTGCGGCAGGTGTTGATCTCGTGCGCGCTTCCGGACCCACGACCATCGCAGTGCTTACAAGTGATGTTGAAGATCCGATTTACGCAGGCACCCTGGTCAGACAAATCACATCTTCAGCAGCCGCCAATCCGGCAGAAAGCATTGCAGCAGAAGTTGACATCGACATTGAAGTTGACGTAGTCGAGCCGCAGACAGAGAAAGTCTATATCGCTATTATCCTCGATGATATTGGCAACAACGATGCGCTTGGCATGCAGGCGCTGAGCCTGCCAGGCGCTGTTACCTATGCCGTACTGCCACATACACCCCATGGCCAAAAACTGGCAATGCTCGCGCATAAATTCGGCAAAGAAGTCATGTTGCACGCACCAATGAGCAATCTTGGCCAGCACCCCTTAGGTGAGGGAGGTCTGACCCCTTTGCTGTCAGAAGAAGAGTTTACTGCCTCACTGCTGCGCTCAATTGCTGCTGTCCCTTTTGCAAAAGGTGTCAACAACCATATGGGCAGCGAGTTGACCAGCGCCAGAATGCAAATGCAGTGGCTGATGCGGGAATTGAAATTGCAGGATCTCTACTTTGTCGACAGCCTGACGACTGCCAGCAGTGTGGCCGCAGAGACTGCCGGAGAATTTGCAGTGCCGAATCTGCGCCGTCATGTTTTTCTGGATAACCAGGCGACTTTTGAGAACCTTGATTTTGAGTTTAAACGACTGCTGGGAATAGCCAGAGCAAAAGGCAGCGCAGTCGGCATAGGCCATCCTTATCCGGAAACACTGGCTTATCTTGAACAGGCGCTCGGCACCCTGGAGGCTGAGGGAATTGAGTTAATCACGGTCTCCCGTATGCTGGAACTGACAATCAGCAGAGAGTGACAGCGCCTTTACAGACGCATCGTAATACCGTGTTCAGCCATATATTGTTTCGCTTCCTGAATGCTGTATTCCCCGAAGTGGAAAATACTGGCCGCCAGCACCGCATCAACGTGACCTTCCAGCACACCATCCACCAGATGTTGCAGATTTCCAACACCACCCGATGCAATAACTGGCACCGGGACTGCATCACTGACCGCACGGTTCAGCGCCAGATCAAAGCCAACTCTGGTGCCATCACGATCCATGCTGGTCAGCAGAATTTCTCCTGCGCCATAGCGCACCATGCGCCGAACCCAGTCAACTGCATCCAGACCCGTTGCTTTACGGCCGCCATGAGTGAATATCTCCCAGCGATCCTGGTCACCCACCGCACTGACTTTTTTGGCATCCACGGCAACCACGATACATTGCGATCCGAAACGGTCAGCCGCCGCGCGCACAAAATCCGGATTAGTGACGGCTGCGGTATTGATACCCACTTTATCGGCACCGGCATTGAGCATGGTGCGGATGTCCTCCAGTGTGCGAATGCCCCCGCCCACGGTCAGCGGGATAAACACCTGGCCGGCAATCGCCTCCACTGTGCTTACCGTGGTTTCGCGGCCTTCATGGCTGGCGGTAATATCAAGAAAAGTAATCTCATCAGCGCCGGCATCACTGTAGCGTTTGGCGATTTCCACCGGATCACCGGCATCGCGGATATCAACAAATTTGACGCCTTTAACGACGCGACCTTTGTCGCAGTCCAGACAGGGAATGATGCGTTTTGCCAGTGCCATATCAGCTTTCCTTTGAACCCGGACTGAGTGAGTCCGCCTGTGCTTTATCCGCCTGATCACAATACTGTTGGGCTGCAGAAAGATTAAGTGCACCTTCATAAATAGCACGACCGGTGATTGCACCCATTATGCCCGCGCCTTTAAAGCTCACTGCTTGCAATGCCTTAATGTCGTCCATACGGCTGATGCCGCCGGACGCAATTATTGGGATAGAGGAGGCCTCAGCGAGAGCCAGCGTCGCTTCTACATTAACACCCTGCATCATGCCGTCGCGGGCAATGTCAGTGTATATGATTGCCTCAACGCCATTGTCTGCAAACTTACGTGCCAGGTCTGCGACATTAACGTTGGATACCTCGGCCCAGCCATCGGTGGCGACCAACCCGTCTCTGGCATCCAGGCCCACTATGATACGTCCCGGGAAATGTCTGCACGCTTCGGCAACGAAGGGCGGGTATTTCACTGCCTGAGTACCGATGATCACGTAACTGACGCCGATGTCCAGGTAGTACTCAATGGTGGAAAGATCGCGGATTCCGCCGCCGATCTGCAAGGGCAGATCCGGCCAGGCGCGGGCAATTGCTTTAACGACATCGCCATTAATCGGGGTGCCGGCAAACGCGCCGTTGAGATCAACCAGATGCAATCTGCGGGCACCCTGCCGCAGCCAGTGGCCCGCGGTTTTTACCGGATCGTCGGAGAACACTGTTGAGTCTTCCATCCGGCCCTGGCGCAGCCGCACACACTGGCCGTCTTTTAAATCGATTGCAGGTATCACCAGCATTTATTCGCCTTCCCATTTCAAAAAATTGCCTAATAACTGCAAACCACTGTGCTGACTTTTTTCAGGATGAAACTGCACGGCGAAAATATTGCCCTGGCTGAGTGCTGAACTGAAACGCACTCCGTATTCTGTGACACCTGTTACGCTTACCCGCGGGTCCGGTTCAACATAATAACTGTGCACAAAGTAAAACCGGCTGTTATCCGGTATTCCCTGCCATAAAACATGCGGGCTAGTCTGTTCAACACAGTTCCAACCCATATGGGGGACTTTCAATCTGTGGCCGTCGCTATCGGTATATTCCACATCTGTGCGGCTACCGAAATGCCGGACTCTGCCTTTAACCAGACCCAGGCATTCCACCAGTCCATTTTCTTCACTCTGCTCCATCAGTGCCTGCATGCCAACGCAGATAGCAAGCACCGGTTTGTTGCGTACGGCTTCGCGAAGAATGTCATCTATGCCAAGGCGGCGAATCTCGGCCATACAATCGCGGATGGCACCGACACCTGGAAAAATAATCCGATCCGCCTGCAGAATCGTGGTCGCATCGCAGGTCACCTTAACATCGACATCCTTCGCCAGACTTTCCACGGCTTTCGCCACGGAATGAAGATTGCCCATGCCGTAATCAATAACTGCTACTGTCTTCATAGTTGAGTCTGAAAAAATCTGTTAACCAGCACTGGCGGTTACAGACTTCCTTTGGTTGAGGGAATGACATCACTGCTGCGCGGATCAATTTCCATCGCCATACGCAGTGCACGGCCAAATGCTTTGAATACCGTTTCAATCTGATGATGAGCGTTAATGCCGCGAAGCGTGTCGATATGCAAAGTAACCAATGCATGATTGACGAAGCCCTGAAAAAATTCATGAAACAGGTCCACATCAAAACCACCGACTGAACCGCGCGAAAATGGAATGTGATATTCCAAACCAGGGCGGCCGGAGAAATCGATAACCACCCGTGACAGGGCTTCATCAAGCGGCACATAAGCATGCCCGTAACGACGGATACCGGTGCGATTCAATGCTTTATTTACTGCCTGACCGAGAGTAATGCCCAGATCTTCAACCGTGTGATGGGCGTCAATTTGCAGATCACCCACGGCAGTTATCGTAAGGTCGATCAAACCATGTCTGGCAACCTGATCAAGCATGTGATCCAGAAATGGCAGACCGGTGCTGATTTCCAGCACACCGGTGCCATCCAGATTGACGGTGACGCTGATTTGCGTCTCTTTGGTATTACGAACAACAGTGGCCTGGCGTGACATGCGTTTACCCTGGTTTGCGGGAGTCAGGGTCGGCATTATAAAGGCAGGGCCACGGCAATGAAAGGACGAAGCTGCCTGCGGTTTTATTGCCTTGTTCGCACCGCACCTTAACTGCAACTCTCACAGTAACCTTGACCAACTGCTGTTGCGCGGCCAATCGGATTGACTCGCCTGGCGCTGTTGCTCACAATGTCAGTCTGAAAATTCGAATGGATCGGTTTTTTTACACGGGAATTTCAAACGCGATGAAAACTATTTTCAAATACATTCTATTACCTCTTGTCGGTTTAGTCGGTCTGGCAGTAATAGCTATTTTTGTTCTCTTTGTTGCCATCGACCCCAACCGATATAAACCTGCGCTGGAATCAGTATTTGCCCAGCAGACCGGCCTGCAGCTTAATATCGCCGGTGATATCAGTTGGACCTTTCGCCCGGTGTTCGGGCTCAGCCTGGAAGATGTGCGCGTATCCAATAATATCAGCCCTCGCGAACTGGCCTCTTTTACTTCTGCGTCACTGGCCGTCGCGCCTGCCAGCCTGTTTGCCGACACCCTCCTGGTTGAAGAGTTTCTGGCCGATGATCTGCATGTAAACTGGATAGTAGACGCCAACGGCGCGAGCAACTGGTTTCCTGACAGTGGCTCAGCAATACCCCCTCCTTCCAGTTCAGGCACAGCCACGGACAGTTCAGGCACAGCCGCGGACAGTTCAGGCACAGCCACGGAGCCTGCGGCGGATGCTGCACAGCCAGACAGCGCTGGGCCTTCCAGAATCGCCGCGGAAATACAACAGATCCGCATTCGCAATGCCCGCGTTGCAATTCAGGACGCGCAGCGTGGCTTTAATACCAGCCTGGAAAATATCAATATCAGCAGTACCGATACCAATTTTTCCAACCGCGCTTTCCCGTTTGAAGCCTCTTTTCGCTTCGTTGACTATACCGGCGACCGCAATCTGCGTTTCAGCATCAACTCAACTGCGGCCATCGATTATGAAGCCGGAGATGCACTGCTTAGCGACTTGAATCTGAGTCTGAGCCCACTGAACATGAGCGGCAATATTGCGATCAGCGACTTTCATAATACACCTGCCTGGCGCGGTGATCTGGCCAGTAATACCTTCAACCTCGCCCACTTCATGGAAAACTTCATCATGACCGGCCCGCAGGGAGCTGCCATCCCTGGCAGCTTCGATAACAGCAGCGGTCAATTCACTGTGCATGCCAGTTTCAGCGGCGATGATGAGCATGCGTCAATCCCTGCGATCAGTATTTCCCTGGATGACATGCGCGCTGAAGGGGATGTGGAATTCCGTTTTGCTACTGAATCCGGACCGGCTAACCTGGTCTATCGGGTTACTGCTAATGAGCTGGATCTGGATGCCTATATGGCCAGCGCCGACGTCCCGGCGCCTGCAGATGAACCTGCAGAAACTGCTCCCGCTGAAGATATCCCGATTCCAGTGGAGTTTCTGAACAGCATGAACGTTACCGGTAATCACAGTATCGAAAAGCTGACTGTCGCCGGACTGGAAATAAACGAGATTACAATGGTACTGCGCCTGGAAAACGGGGTGCTCAATACGGAAATGCAGGCAGCCGACTTCTACCAGGGCGGCTATGCCATGCTGGCAAATCTTGACGCCAAGGCGGCCGTACCCGTATTAACCATCAGCTCCGGTTTGGAAAATGTCGATCTGGTCGCACTGGCCGAATCGGTTCGGCTTGCTGATTTTGCCCGCGGTCTACTCAATGTCGATTCGCAATTAACCCTGCGCGGAACTACTGTAAATCAAATGCTCGATAGCCTGAGCGGTCCGGTAAGTTTTAACCTGGCTGAAAACTCAGTAGACATCGGCATGATTAAGCAGGTGTTTGGCGGCATTTCCACGCTCAGCCCGAGCGGTGAGATTGGCAGCAACTGGCCGGACACGCTCAGCTTCACCCAGTTCGAGGGTTTGCTCAGCCTCGACAATGGCATCAGCAGCGGCCAGCAGATGCAGCTGCGTATGGATAATCTTGAAGTAGCCGGTACCGGCGGTATTGATCTGGCCACCGAGCGCTTCGATTACACGATGCAGTTCACTGTGCTTGGCGAGCCCGCAGTGCAGACTATTCCAGTTAATCCTGCCTATCAGGGCGTGGCGTGGCCGGTTCAATGCAGTGCAGAATTCAGCGCTGAGCCCCGACAATTCTGCGGCCCTGATTTCCAGAAGGTGCGCGAGGTGTTTGGCCAGATTGCCCGTAATGAAGTTGAACGCCGGGTAGACGACGCCATCACTGATAAAGTGCCTGAAGAGTTGCAGGATGCGGTGCGCGGCCTGCGTAATATCTTCCGTCGTTGATCTGTGCTGGAGAAGAGAGTGCTGTTGAAAATGACCTATTAAAGAGAGTGCCGTTGAAATGACTCCGTTGCAGAGCTTAAGTTACTGATCTGCCTCCCTGACCGTATTGAGCCTGCAGGATTTATGAACAAGCCATTCTCCACAGCCGTCCTTGACTGGTTTGTCAGTCATGGACGCCACGATCTTCCCTGGCAGCAACAAGTCACTCCTTATCGGGTATGGGTGTCCGAGATCATGCTGCAGCAGACTCAGGTCAGCACCGTCATCCCCTACTTCGAACGCTTCATGCAGCACTACCCGGATCTTGCCGCTCTAGCCTGCGCACCCACCGATGAGGTGCTGCATTTATGGACTGGCCTGGGCTATTACGCGCGCGCCCGGAATCTGCATGCCAGCGCTAAAATCATTCATACCGAATTGGGCGGAGAGTTTCCGGATTCTGTCGACACACTCTGCTTACTGCCTGGTATCGGTCGCTCAACTGCCGGCGCAATCATGGCACTGGGCATGGGCAAACACGCCAGCATCCTCGATGGCAATGTGAAGCGCGTGCTCTGCCGCTATCATGCGGTTGATGGCTGGCCCGAGCAGAGCAGCACGCTGAAGCAACTGTGGCAAATTGCCGAAGCGGCCACGCCTGCGCATCGCACGGGTGAGTATACGCAGGCAATGATGGATCTGGGCGCGACTGTCTGCACCCGCAGCAAGCCGGCCTGCTCTTCCTGTCCTCTGAAAAAAAGCTGTATCGCGTTTAATCAGAATCGAGTCAGCGAATTCCCGCAACGCAAACCCGTGCGCAAGATACCGGTGCGGCAGGTGCATATGCTGATGTGTCTGGATACTCTCTCAGGCAGCAGGCAGGTATTGCTGGAGAAACGCCCCGCAACGGGGATCTGGGGCAGCTTGTGGAGTTTTCCTGAATGTACGGACATGTCAGCAGCCGAAGAGTTCTGCGCTCAGCGTCCGGGCTTCGCCAGTGAGTCGGCGCAGATATGGAAAAGCCTGCGTCACACCTTCAGCCATTTTCATCTGGAAATTACCCCGGTTCAGCTAAGCGTCGATGCCTCCCGATGCGGAATAATGGATTCCGCCCGCTGGCTGTGGTATCCATTGGATCAGTCAGTTCCGGTCGGCCTCGCCGCTCCGGTCAAAAAACTCTTACAGCAGCTGGCCATTTAAGTTGCCATCTGCGTCGTATTTGCCCAAAGGAATAAATCATGTCTCGAACCGTATTCTGCCGTAAGTACCAGAAGCAACTCCCCGGCCTGCCCAATCCCCCCTACCCCGGCCCAAAAGGCCAGGACGTCTACGAAAACGTCTCGCAGCAGGCCTGGCAGGATTGGCAGAAAGAGCAGGTGATGCTGATCAACGAGAAACAACTGAGCATGGCCAGAGCCGAGGACCGAAAATTCCTGCAGGCGCAGATGGATCTATTTTTCTCCAACGAAGCTCATGAGCGCGCCAGCGGCTACGTGCCGCCTGAATCAGGGGAAATTTAAGGTCTGTCGTAGTTAAGTTCTGGAGCGCCGCCGGTTCTGAATTACAGGGGTATGCTGCGACCACAGAAAATTTTTATTTACACCAGTGCAAGCTTGACTCATACCTGCGTCTCCGGGTTTAATACGCGCCTTGCCGATTTCCCGACTATAGCCCGCAAGGCGCTTCGTCTTACTGCAGATCGGCACAGTCAATGCCCAGGTAGCTCAGTCGGTAGAGCAGAGGATTGAAAATCCTCGTGTCGGTGGTTCGATTCCGCCCCTGGGCACCATATAAATCAAACACTTAGCCCATCTTACAAGGTTGGGCTTTTTGCTTTCTGGCATAACTGTAACCATTCTGTAACCGCTCTTCATCAAACTGCCCTCTTTTTTGACGTAGAAATAGTCAGGACGTTTAGAAAATCTAATCCAAGGGTACAGTGCAGCATTACCGAATTACAGTGTCACCTCGATTTGAGTCGCGATTCTTTTACATCCTTGCGCAGAGCTCGCGTATCGCGCGCAATCTCGCCAGTTTGTTTTATAGACGGGAAAATCAATGCCTCCTGCTGGCCATTATCAATATTAAAGCAGGCGTTAATACACTACGCTCTAAAATTCGAGGGCTTTGCTCTAGACAAGTCTGGGCTGCCTTCCTTACCAGCAAAGCTGGGGAAAGGGATTCCCTGCTGGATTGCGCACAAGAAAGAGCATCGTAAGCGCCCGTAATCTAGTGCTATGAAGGATATTTTATGGCTAAATTTCTGAACCGATAGCTGATATTTCTCGGTTAAACTGGAGTGCAGATTCCCATGCGTTCGGCCTGCAACCAAAGATATTAGCGCATGATGTGCTGACTATGATCCGGTATCCTGACCCGCCTGTCGGCTCCTTTACTACGCTCATTGCAAGGGCCATGCTCTCGCCTGAAGGCCCGTATGTTTGGATTAGAACGTCATTTGCAATCTGTACCCGATAGCCAGAATTGCGCGTCACCCAAACCTGGGCTGCCTGCCATTTAACCAGGCAGTCCTGTTCTGTTGAGCAGGTTGGTATAGTCCTGTTGAACTCGTCCATCTGAGCCAGTCGTTCTGGCGAGGTGGCGCAAGATTGCAAGAATAAAGCAATAGCACTGATAATTATTATTGTTTTCATATAACACCTTTTCCATTTTTCCGTAGATCCCATTGAAGCATTGACTAAAACTGTTAAGGCTTAAACTACCCTTGCCTTATTGCCCCCCCTGAACTTAACAAAACCAGATATTGAAAAGCATAAGCGGGGCTTCCAAAGTCTCAGAGGCTTCGGGGGGCCGGACACTTGGGTAGATACTCTTAAACGCTAACTCACTCACCCTCGCGCGCGCGTATGTGTCCGAAAATACCCTTTTTAGGGACTAAAGAAATACCCGTCAATAGCGAATCTTCTTAACGCCATGCAAGCCACTGATCCCGCTACGCTGCAACATCCGGAACAGGCTCTTACTTGTCCAGGCATTCCCCCTGCTGGTCAATAGCAGCTCGGTGTTCAATGTGACGGTCACTTGCTGGTAACTAGGGGCGTGAAAGGATCTGAAGCCGCGCACCAGTAGA
>JBDNGQ010000181.1:0-1323 GCA_041689205.1 Pseudohongiellaceae bacterium
AGGAGAGTCGATGCGAAAGGCCATGAGCAAAATGACTGAATCCGATCAGGCGCAGTGATACTATCGGCAACGGAGCGTTAGGCTGCGCCGGTGATCGAATAAAACCAGAATGGATGATCGGAATGACCAGAATGCGCAGGTCGAGCGACGCTTGCAGAAACTGGCAAAATTCTGCGTCAGGCATTCGTTCGTGGTGACTGGCCAGAAGAAACTGCGCAGGCCATTCGCCGCGCATATCAGGTGCTGTGCGAACGAATCGGACGCGAACAGGCGGATATGGCCGTCAGGTCCAGCGCCACAGCTGAGGATCTTCCCGATGCCAGTTTTGCGGGCCAACAGGAAACCTTTTTAAACATTCGCGGGGAAAAGGCTTTGCTTGATGCATGCCGACGCTGTTATGCCTCGTTATTTACTGATCGTGCCATCAGCTACCGTGAAATTAAAGGTTTCGATCATTTTAAGGTGGCGCTTTCAGTAGGTGTGCAGGTAATGGTGCGTTCGGATCTTGGCGGTGCGGTGGTGATGTTCAGCATCGATACTGAAACCGGCTTTGACAAGGTCGCAATTATTAACGCTGCATGGGGCCTCGGAGAAACCGTGGTTCAAGGTACCGTGGAGCCAGATGAATACCAGGTCTTTAAACCATTACTGAGCAATGAAAATCTGCTGCCGATCATCGAAAAGCGGTTAGGTGCCAAAGAAAAAAAATGATTTATGCCAGCGAGGGCGGCAAGTCTACCCGCACTGTAGCTACCTCACGTGCTGAGCGCTCAGCTTTCGTTCTTTCCGATGAAGAGATTCTCAGGCTGGGGCGATGGGCCTGTGTGATCGAAGATCATTACGGATGTCCGATGGATATCGAATGGGCAAAAGACGGGGCTACAGATGAAGTGTTTATCGTGCAGGCTCGGCCTGAAACCGTGCAATCCCGCAAAGAGGCAGGGGCATTCCGCAGTTACAGTCTGCAATCGAAAGGTAAAAAGCTTGTAAACGGACTCAGTATTGGTGATATGGCAGTGACTGGAAGGATCTGTATTCTGGATAGCGCTCGGGATATTGACCGGTTTATTGATGGATCGGTGCTGGTCACTGAGAACACAGATCCAGATTGGGTTCCAATTATGAAACGCGCGGCCGCCATTGTAACTGATCGAGGGGGCCGGACATCCCATGCAGCTATTATCAGCCGTGAACTGGGTGTGCCAGCTATTGTGGGCACTGGCAATGCGACTCATGTTTTGCATGAGGAGCAGGAGGTAACGGTATCCTGTGCGGAGGGTGATCAAGGCTTTGTCTATGAAGGATACGCCGACATCAAAATTG
>JBDNGQ010000182.1:0-2463 GCA_041689205.1 Pseudohongiellaceae bacterium
ATCAGCCAGCACATTGTGCATAATGCCAGCGACAAAATCCTCAGTGGCCATGCCGTACCAGTCGGTGGCGCAGAACAGAATATTATGCTCAGTCTGCATCGCCCGCACATTGCCCGAACGGAACTCGCCGCCAGGTCCCTCGCCAAAGAGTCCATGTCCATAAAGCGCTGCGCGCGCCGGTGTCACTTCACTCTCAGGATCTGCAAAATCACTGACTGTGCTGACCGGCACCTGGCAGCGGAAGCGCGCAGTAAATACATCATCGCCATTAAGCACCTGCGGCAAGGCATCAGCAGATGAACTGGTGTAATTAAATTGTGAACCCGGCACCCCCCCAGGCTGGTTCAGATAATTAGGCAGCTCAAAGGTGCCCGTTATCCCTCTACTTAAACCCTCACGGGCTGCCCCTTCAATCAGCGGACCGAACTCATCAATCCGGAAACGTGGTGCTGTTCCATCAAGTCGCTCAAACGCATCATCGCGGATTGCCAACAGCCGAGAAGTCAGCGAATGCTGGCTGGCGATGGTAAAGTCCCAGGCCAGTGTTAAGTCCTGACGATCAACACCGTGGCTTTGCAGACGTGTAAAAATATCCTCCATCTGTGAGCGTCGCTGCTCATGCGACTCAGCATCAGCCATGCCTGCTGCAATTGGTGTGGCATCGCGGTAAGCCTGGAACAACGGGCTGAGTGGCAACAGTTCGCCAGCACTGTTCCTGGCTTGACGAACAGCGGCAATATAGCGCTGGCCTTCTGCAAAATTTATCGCGGGTCTGATTATTAAGGCCTGCCCGGCCGGGCTGCTGGCATTGGCATCCAATTCAGCCCACAGTAACTGCCGCTCCCCGGTTTCTGCGTTGATAACAATGATCGACGCATCAGCATCCAGAGACTGGGCAATATCAGTGATTCTTGCTGCACCCGAGCGCTCCAGATCGATACCAGGCAAATGCGCCAGCAGCATCGAGGCAGGAGAGAAACCATCATTGCGGTTCCATTCCCGCGGATCGACTGCGCGCTGTTCAGTCGTCGTTACGCCAGCCGGGACGCGATCGGCAGGTGCTATGGAGACCGGTTGTGCTATCGGCATCGCGCGCGGATCGAAATGGATGCGCAGGCCTGTAGTCGCCGTCGAATCCACGCGCGTAAAGAAGTTATTCGGAAATGGGTAAAGACAATGCGTGGGGACCAGTTCATCGCAATATGGTTCGGTATTAAAACCGGCAGCCTGTGCGTCCGGCGGAGGTGAATCGCAGGCTTGCAGCAGCAGAATAATCAGCGTAGCCGCTGCACTTGATTTATTAATACAGAGTTTTTTAATGCGGACATGATCAGTCATCGGTTTGCCTCGACCAGACGTTTAAAAGACGTTCTGGATAATACTACAAACCCGACCGCAAGCAGATCTTCCTTTCTCAGGACAGCAGGGCAGGCAAACCGGCAAAAAAGATAGTTGCGAACAAGCACCTGTAACCCTGTAGGCTTGGCCGTGGAAATTTCACACCTTTTGAGAGAACATTATGAACAAGCACAGCATCGCCGCTGGTATCGCCAGCCTTATTTTAATAACAACACTCAGCGCCTGTTCACAGGATCAGACAGCGACAGACGCAGAACCCGCGTCAACGCCCGCCAGCGCAGCCAGCAGTAGCACCGCGCCCAGCAGCAGCACCGCCGATGCAGAATCCAGCGAGCCAGAAGAGCTGATGTGTCTGACTTGTGGCGTAATCAGTTCAATTACCCCAATTGAGGTCGCGGGCGCCGGCACCGGCGCAGGGGCTGCAGCTGGTGCGCTTATCGGTGGTCTGGCAGGCAATCAGGTTGGCGGCGGTTCGGGCAACACCATAGCGACTGTTGCTGGCGTTATTGGTGGTGCAGTGGTGGGAAATACCGTGGAACGCAATCGCAATACGCAGACTGTCTACGAAGTGGTCGTTGAAATGGACTCAGGCCGACGGGAGACCATCACTGTCCCGGATATCACCGGTATCAGCCCAGGTTCTGCTGTCACCGTACAAGGCACCAGCATTTATCTGCGATAAATTTTCAACTACTGCAGGAGTTGTGTCGCTCAGCGCAGCAGCTCCTGCAAAGTTTCCGGCTCCACCGGTTTTACCAGATGCGCATCAAATCCCGCCTCCCTGGTTAACTGCTTATCTTCTTCCTGCCCCCAGCCGGTTAAGGCAATAATTTTTACGTTCTTACCCCAGGGAGCTTTACGAATAGATCGCGCTGCCTCCAGCCCATCCATGATCGGCATACCCAGATCCATCAGGATGATGTCCGGCAGAAAGTCTTCAGCAATTTCGCAGGCTCTGAGTCCGTCTCCAGCTGTGCGAACTTCATTACCAGTCATTTTAATGACCATACTTAATAAATCCGCAGCAGCTTTATTATCATCAACAACCAGTACTCTATGCATACCCTTCGCCTGTTTTCTTTGTTCACTTTGTTTGACACCGCA
>JBDNGQ010000183.1:0-24241 GCA_041689205.1 Pseudohongiellaceae bacterium
CCCATAAGCTTCTTCGAATCGCATCCGTCGTGTCTCCTGTAGCCACTCCGTCCGTCTCATCACGACCTCCGAAAAAGGTCAGTATGAAGCCGGACAGATCATGTGCTACAGAACCGGACAGATTATGTGCTACTTACACTGAGCAGACCTTGAATAGTCAAACTGCCGCAGTTCGGCTACAATCCGGCGCATTACATCAGCAAACAACATGAAGGATTGACCATGAAAGAAGCCGTAATCATTGCAACCGCCAGAACTCCCATCGGTAAAGCTTACCGTGGCGCGTTTAATAACACCGAAGGCCCTACTCTGGGCGCCCATGCCATTAAAGCCGCACTCAGCAAATCCGGTATCAATCCTGAAGAAGTTGATGATGTGGTGATGGGTTGCGCCGTGCAGCAAGGCACCACGGGTTACAATATCGGCCGACTCGCTGGCGTTGCCGCTGGCCTGCCCAGCAGCGTTTCCGGTATGAGCATGGATCGACAGTGCGCTTCCGGCATGATGGCGATCGCGACGGCCGCCAAGCAGATCATCGTTGATAATATGCCCATCGTGATCGGCGCCGGTCTCGAGTCAATCAGTCTGGTCCAGAACGATCATCGCAACAGCTTCCGCACCGTTGACCAGAACGTTCTTAAATTCTCCGAACACGCTTATATCCCGATGCTGCAGACTGCCGAGATCGTTGCAAAGCGCTACGGTATCAGCCGTGACGCGCAGGACGCTTATGGACTGCAAAGTCAGCAACGCACTGCAGCAGCGCAAGCTGCCGGCAAGTTTGATGATGAGATAGTCGCGATGACCACTTCTAAAATTGTGGTTAACAAGGACACCAAAGTGCAGAGCCTTGAGCAGGTTACGCTGAGTAAGGATGAGGGCAACCGCGCGGACACAACGCTGGAAGGTCTGGCCTCACTAAAGCCGGTCATTGAAGGGGGCGTTATCACTGCGGGCAACGCCAGTCAGCTTTCTGATGGCGCGTCTGCGTGCATCTTGATGGATGGCAAACTGGCCGAGCAGCGTGGGCTGCAGCCATTAGGCGCCTACCGCGGTCTGGCAGTAGCGGGTTGCGAGCCGGATGAGATGGGCATAGGTCCGGTGTTCGCTATCCCTAAGCTGTTGCAGCGGTTTGGCTTGAAGATCAGCGATATTGGTTTGTGGGAGCTGAATGAGGCGTTTGCTGTTCAGGTTATCTATTGCCGCGATCGTCTGGGCATTCCGGATGAGTTGTTGAATGTTAATGGTGGCGCAGTTTCCATTGGCCATCCCTATGGTATGAGTGGCGCGCGGATGGTTGGGCATGCGTTGATTGAGGGTAAACGCCGTGGTGCGAAGTATGTTGTATGCACAATGTGTATCGGCGGCGGTATGGGCGCGGCAGGGTTGTTTGAAGTTTTCTAATCCCAGCACGCTGATTTTCTGAGAATTCTCAGCGCGCTGAATTACGATCAGAGTAGACAGGGAATCAGCTCTGCCTTATGTAAACGGGGGAATTTGTGGAGAAATCGTCCTCTGCCACCGGAAGACCCCCATCGGCTAAACATCCAGAAACACAAAGTTGAATATTATGACAGAGCAACACCCCGACAGAGCACTGTATGAACAGGTCATGGTACCCAGCTACGCCCCGGCGCAGATTATTCCGGTACGCGGCCAGGGCTCACGCCTGTGGGACCAAAAGGGACGTGAATACATTGATCTGGCCGGTGGTATTGCTGTCAATGCGTTGGGACACTGTCATCCCGAACTAGTAAGCACAATAAAGACCCAGGCTGACATGCTGTGGCATCTGTCCAATGGTTTTACCAATGAACCTGCACTGCGGCTAGCTCAGCGCCTCTGTGATCTGACGTTTGCTGAACGAGTGTTTTTCGGCAACTCCGGTGCCGAGGCCAATGAAGCTGCGTTGAAGCTGGCGCGGCGCCACGCCTGGGAGAAGGCGGGCGAGGAAAAACACGAAATTGTGTCTGCAACGGGTTCATTCCATGGTAGAACGCTTTTTACGGTAGCTGTTGGTGGCCAGGAAAAGTACCTTGATGGTTTTCGACCGGCGCCGGGTGGCATCACACACGTACCTTATAATGACATTGCGGCGCTTGAAGCAGTCGTTAACAAAAATACCTGTGCGATCATGCTGGAGCCGTTGCAGGGAGAAGGCGGAATCCGCCCTGCTGACAAAGCTTATCTTGAGGCGGCCCGAGCGCTGTGTGACAAACACGATGCCCTGTTGATTTTTGATGAAGTACAGACCGGTGTCGGTCGTTCCGGGCATCTTTATTCCTATATGAGTTATGGTGTGACACCTGATGTGCTGACAACAGCAAAAGCACTAGGCTGTGGTTTCCCTATCGGTGCCATGTTGACGACCGCCAATATTGCCAGTTGCCTGGGGGTTGGCACACACGGTTCGACCTTTGGTGGTAATCCGCTGGCCTGTGCTGTGGCATTAAAAGTGTTAGATATCATCAACACCCCAGAGGTACTCGAAGGCGTCAGGTTACGGCACGATTACCTGCGCCGCCATCTTGAGGAAATCAACAGTCGTCACGCCATATTCAGCGACATACGCGGCCAGGGATTGTTGATAGGTGCCGAACTGATTGATGGCTGGAAAGGAAAGGCCAAGGATTTCGTTATCGCAACCCTTGATGAGGGCGCCATGATTCTTGTTGCTGGACCGGATGTGTTGCGCATGGCCCCTTCCCTGATCATTCCCGAGACCGATATCGACGCCGCCATGCAGGCGCTGGACCGAGCGATTGTGAAACTGACAGCCAGTAGAGGTTGACACGATGTGGCAGGTACGCCCACTGGGTTCTCAGGACCTTGCAGCCGTAGAGTCCTTGCTGCAAAGCACTACCCTGCGCCTGAGTACATTGCCGGATAATCGTGAAAAACTGGCGCAAAGCATCGATGCAGCAGCACAGGGATTTGCCGGCAAGGATAAGCTGGCAACGCTGCTGTTCGGTTTGCAGGACGGGGAAGGGGCATTACAGGGCATTTGCGGTATCCAGCCGTATGCCGGAGCCGATGAGCCGTTCTACAGTTACCGCATAGACGAACTGGTCCATGCTTCGCGCCATCTGGGTATCAATCAGCGGCAGACGGTGTTGTATCTCTCGCATGAACTGACCGGCTTGACCAGCCTGTGTTCGTTCGTGCTGGGGCCAGCGTTCAGAGCAACTCCGCTGTTCCATCTGCTGTCTCGTTCACGCCTGCTTTATATGGCTGCCCATCGTCATGCGTTTGCAGATGAGCTCATCTGCGAAATCCAGGGTATCTGGGATGACCAAGGGCAGAGCCTGTTCTGGAAGCATGTGGGTGAACTGTTCTTTGGCATGGATTTTATTACCGCAGATCAACAATGTGCTCTTCACGGCAAAACAGTGATCGCTGAGTTGCTGCCGGCCTATCCCGTATACAACACCCTATTGCCTGCCGACGTGCAGAAGGTGATAGCACGGCATCATCCGGCGACACAGCGCACCATTGACTGGTTGCAGGCTGAAGGCATGTACAAAACCCGGTTCGTAGATCCCTTTGATGCGGGACCTACGTATCGCGGAAAACTGGAGCGTATGGCATCCATGCAGGCAATTCGGATGTTCGACTCCATCAATTTGCAGAACAGCGTTACTGAACACAGTTCACCGTGGTTAGTCAGTCAGGGCCAAGGTGCAGACTTTGTCTGTATGATGCTGTCAGGTCATCTTCAGGACGGTGTGTTTCATTGCGCAAAAAGCGCCATGCTCGACCATGGAACACCTGGCCTGTTGCTGTCACTGGAGGTGGCTGCGTGAGTGTGATCCGGCCTATCACCGAACAGGATCTGGGTGTACTAATCCATATGGCACACGAGTCGGGTGTCGGATTCACCAGTCTTCCGAATAATCCTGAACTTTTATCGCTCAAACTGGCGCGGGCAGTAGCCTCATTCCGTGGTGATCTGCCTCCGGATGACTCGCATTTCATGTTTGTCATTCAGGAGACGGCCGATGGTCCACCTGTTGGTGTATGTGGCATTGAGGCACGTATCGGCCAGGACGACGTCTTTTACAATTACCGCCTAGGTGCGGTGATTCAGGCGTCAAAAGCATTGGGAGTTTACCGCCGCACTCCTACCCTGTTCCTCGGCAACGATCTGACGGGTGCTACCGAAATTGGCTCCTTGTTTCTGCGTGCCCCGGCGCGACGAAATCGGAACGGATCAATGCTCTCAAAATGCCGTTTTTTGTTCCTAGCGGCCTTTCCCGAGTTGTTCAGCCAACGGGTGATTGCAGAAATGCGCGGGTATTCAGATGAACAAGGGCAATCTCCATTCTGGGATGGATTAGGCCGCCGTTTTTTTAATATCGAATTCAGTGATGCCGATTTTCTCACCGGTTCAGGCGACAAGGTATTCATTGCGGAACTGATGCCCAAGTTCCCGATCTATGTACCGATGTTGCCCGTCTCCGCCCAAGAGGCCATCGGCATTGTGCATCCGAGCACAGAGCCAGCGCTTGCCATGCTGCAGTCCGAAGGGTTTCGCAGAAACGGTTATGTCGATATCTTTGACGCTGGCCCCACTATCGAATGTGAACTTGATCGCATCAATGGCATACAGCGAAGTAGGGTTGTCACTGTGGATATTGTGGATAGTGCTGCCGGTGACAAGCTCGGAACAGCGCCGCGATGGTTGTTCAGTAATGACCGGTTCAGTGACTTCCGGGTCATTGGATCTGCCGTTGCTCAGTGCGACGGCACTAGGATTACATTGAGCCGCGAGCAGGCGGACAGGTTACTCGTCGAAAATGGTGATACCGTGCGTATCATGACGCTCAACCCGGAGGACGCAAAAAATGACCAAAGTACATCTGATTGATGGGCAGTGGTGCAGTAGCCGCGGCCCCGACTTCGATTCCCGTAACCCAGTATCCGGTGCTGTTCTGTGGTCCGGCACCGAAGCAGACGCGGACACGGTAAACGCGGCAGTTAGCGCTGCACGTCAAACATTTCACGGCTGGAAACGCACTCCGCTGGACGAGCGCCTGGCACTGGTGCAACGTTTCAAAGAGGCGTTGGAAAATAGCCACGAGGACCTAGCCTTCACCATCGGCAGTGAAACCGGCAAACCTCTGTGGGAGTCGCGCACTGAAGTTGCTGCCATGATCGGCAAGATTGACCTGTCCATCAAGGCCTACCATGAACGTACCGGCGAGCATGCGGTAGAGTTGTCTGGTGGCCAGAGGATATTGCGTCACCGTCCGCACGGTGTCATGGCAGTATTCGGTCCTTACAACTTCCCAGGACACTTGCCCAACGGTCATATTGTACCGGCGCTGATCGCCGGTAACACGGTCGTGTTCAAACCGTCCGAGCAGACCCCTGAAACTGCAGCGATGACGTTACGATTGTGGCAGCAGGCGGGCTTACCTGATGGCGTAATAAACCTAGTACAGGGGGCACGTGTCACAGGTGAGACACTAGCTGCTCATCCGGAGGTTAATGGTATTCTATTTACGGGCTCTGCTTACACGGGCAGCGCCATTCAGAAGGCGCTACTCAAGCAGCCGCAGAAAATTCTAGCGCTGGAGATGGGTGGTAATAATCCACTGATTGTGGGCAGCGAAATCGATCTGCGTTCGGCAACATGGGCCATACTGCAATCAGCCTTTGTCAGTGCCGGGCAGCGCTGTACCTGTGCGCGACGCCTACTCGTGCCAACAGGAATAGATGGCGACGCATTGCTGAACAGCGTGATTGCCGCAGCGGGAAAGCTGGTAGTTGGCGCCTTTGATCAGCAAGACCCGGTGCCGTTCATGGGATCAGTTATCAGCAGTCGCGCCGGTGAAGCCCTGTTGGCGGCACAACAACGCTGGCTGGATGCTGGTGGTCAAAGTCTGCTGGAAATGACACCTGTTGCCGGCAACAAGGCATTGTTGTCGCCGGGCATCGTGGACCTCAGCAATGCACAGGTAGAGGACGAAGAATATTTCGGTCCTCTGCTGTCAGTCTACCGGTATGACGGGTTTGAGCAGGCGCTGGCGCTTGCCAATGACACCCGTTATGGCCTGTCCGCCGGGCTGCTCAGCAATGATGCGAAGGAGTACGCGCAGTTTATTGATGAAATCCGCGCCGGTATCGTCAACTGGAATCAACCGATAACAGGCGCCAGTTCGGCCATGCCCTTTGGAGGTGTCGGCTTGAGTGGTAACTACCGACCCAGCGCCTATTATGCCGCCGATTATTGCGCCTATCCGGTCGCGTCGCTGGAGCAGACAACCGTCACTCTGCCCGACACATTGCCGCCGGGCATGTCATTGTGAGCGCCATGGAAGTCAATTTTGACGGACTGGTGGGTCCGACACACAATTACGGCGGCCTGTCCTGGGGCAATGTGGCATCAGATCGGCATCGGCACCGGACAGCCAATCCTCGCGCAGCGGCGTTGCAGGGCCTGGATAAAATGCAACGACTGCTTGAGCTGGGTCTTGCACAGGGTGTACTGCCACCCCATGAGCGACCCCATATTCCGTCGCTGCGGGCGCTTGGTTTTTCCGGTACTGATGCACAGGTGCTGGCAAAGGCAGCTGATACGGCACCAGCGCTGTTGGTAGCGACTGGTTCGGCATCTGCCATGTGGACTGCTAACGCGGCCACCGTATCTAGCAGTGCCGACACCGCCGACAGACGCGTGCACTTCACTCCGGCCAATCTGAATGCAAAATATCATCGCAGCATTGAACATCCGGTCACCGGTCGGGTGTTACAGGCAATATTCAATGACTCCCGGCACTTCTGTGTCCATGAAGCACTGCCGTCCTGTCCGCATTTCGGTGACGAAGGCGCCGCCAACCACACCCGATTCTGCGTTGATTATGGACAGAAAGGCGTGGAATTTTATGTCTACGGCCAGGTCGCACTGGATGATCGCGTCCCTCGGCCGCAGAGGTTCCCGGCGCGCCAGACACGGGAGGCCTCGCAAGCGGTTGCCCGCCGTCATGGTCTGACTCCTGAGCAATGTGTATTTGCCCAGCAGAATCCCGCTGTTGTTGATGCCGGGGTGTTCCATAACGATGTGATTGCCGTCGGCAATCGCAATGTGCTGCTCTACCACGAAGACGCGTTTCTTGATACAGACAGAGTACTACACGACATAAACAGCCGATTAACCGGTACCGGCCTGATTCCTATTTGTATCTCACGAGAACAGTTGAGCGTTGCTGATGCGGTAAGCACTTACCTGTTCAACAGCCAACTGGTAACACTGGGGTCCGGAGCGATGGCCCTGATCGTGCCAGCCGAAAGCCAAGCGTCAGCGCAGACCCGTGCAGTGCTAGATGCAGTGCTTGCTGATGCTGCCAATCCGGTTGCCCAAGTTATCACCTTGGACCTGAAGCAAAGCATGCAAAATGGCGGGGGACCTGCCTGCCTGCGCTTGCGGGTAGTATTGAACGACTACGAACAGGCAGCAGTAAAGCGCTGTATGCTCACACCTGAGCTGCTGGATACGCTGAAGGATTGGGTACAGCGCCACTATCGTGATCGCCTGTCAAGTGAGGACCTGGCTGATCCGGCGTTGCTTGACGAATCGTGTACTGCGCTTGATGAACTGTCCGGCCTGCTGGATCTGGGTTCAGTCTACGATTTTCAGCGCTGACGGATCACCAGACCTGCGCGATGCCCTGCCGGCACCTGGGCGTTGAGAAACAGAAGCGCGTCACCGGTCTGTTCAATGCGCCACTCCTGTCCACTGTTTTTTCCGCTTCCTCTGGCAATGAGTGTACCCGCTGTCATTGGCCTGAAATTGACAAAATCCTGCAGGCACAACTCAAACTCACCCTCGGGTCGTATGATTTCATCGATCACCTGGAAACCCGACATAGGGTGCCGGCTTGTCTCCTCGTCGTCGAAGACAAGCCGGTCCAAAGCCGGGAGCAAAGAAAGGAAACGGTCGACAGGTTCATCCAATGAACTGACCTGACCAAGCTCCACTGTGGCGCTGAGGTACCCCAGGCCCGCGGTATAACTGGAAAACGCCGCTGCCGGCGAAATATTCTGCACCCAGGCATTAACAGCAAACATGCGCAGCCAGTTCTTCAATATAGTGAGATCACGGCTCTGACAGTCCACGGGAATGACAGCAAAGCGGTCCTGATCGGATGATTTAATGGTTGAATGCATGTCAAAGTGCATGCCACCAGGATGCACGGCGACAAACTGCTGTACCACATGCATGATTTTGGCGGCACGAATATGTTCATCGTCGGGACCACTGGCAGCCCGCAGGGAAAACAGTCGGTTCATATTGTGTTTCACAAAACGTTTACCGATGATGAGGGCGTCGGGGTTGGCCAGCACTAAAAGCATCGGCCTTCGGATTGTTTGTGACTGAGTGACCAGTTGCGCCAGCCATTGATCAACTAGGCGGACGGGAACGGTCTCGTCGCCGTGCACCCCCGTACTGATGATGGTAGCAGGTAAATTGGAGACTGCTTCGGGTACAAGCTCCGGCACAACCTCGAGAATACCTCGCGCCAACCAGCGCCAACGGGCTGCACCGACGAGGAAGTCATCAGTACTGCCACTGCCATCAAGGCTTTGATCGAGAAAACGGAAAGTTGGCTGTGACATGAACTGTTGACTCCGACAATTGTACTTTTACCACCCCTAAAACATCATATCTCTGATTCACAAATCAAAATGCAAAACTCGGTTTTGTACCCGCCGACAACTCCACAGTCAAAGCTGCGGGGAGTAGTCAGTTGCGCAGGACCTTCAGCCGCCGAGGATGGCAGATGAGGAGCCCCCAGGGATGGGTTCACGGCGTGTCCTGAGCAGCTGACTACTCCCCACAGATCGAATTACGGAGCTCTGAATGACCCACAAACCAAAATGCGGAGCTCTGATAACGCCCAGTCCCTAAGTCGCAAACAACTCCGCAGCTATATCCCCAAACGCCTTAAACTCCAACGCATTCCCCGACGGGTCCAAAAAAAACATCGTCGCCTGCTCCCCCGGCTGACCTTTGAAGCGAATGTACGGCTCAATCAAAAACTCAGGAACAAACGCTCTCACCTTCTCCGCAAAGGCCTCCCACTGCCCCATCTGCATCACCACCCCAAAATGTGGCACCGGGACCCCATGACCATCAACATGATTGGACGCCTGCCCCACCTTACCGTCCGCACCGAGCGTTGGATTCACATGCACCACCAGCTGATGACCGAACAGATTAAAGTCAATCCAGTGATCCGAGCTGCGGCCCTCGGGCAGGCCCATTTGCACGCCGTAGAAATAGCGCGCCTCAGCGAGATCGCGAACCTGAATGGCCAGATGAAAAGGTGTGAGCATGACGTTTCCTGTTTTTAGCTTTCGTGTAAGTTATTCATCGGCAGCCGGACGGCCGCGGAGGGATTTTATTTTGCCTTGTTTTGTTTTCTCGTCAACCCGCTTGCGTTTTGCAGTCAGACTCGGCCGCGTTGGGGTTCTGGGCTTGCGCGGTTTGCAGGCTTTTGCGATCAACTCACGCAGACGTGTCACCGCATCCTCACGGTTCTGTGCCTGGGTGCGAAACGACTGCGCCTTGATCACCACAACACCGTCATCGGTAATGCGACTGTCGCGGCAGACCAGCAGCTTTTGCTTCACTTCATCGGGCAGACTGGACGCCTGAACAGTGAAACGCAGATGGATTGCCGTCGCCACTTTATTGACGTTCTGCCCGCCCGCGCCTTGGGAGCGGATAGCCGAGAACTCTATGTCTGATTCATCCAGTGACCAGTCTTCCACCACAACTCCTTATAAAATCCGACCTGACTCAGCGCCATTACCCTGGTTTTGCGCACCAAAACAGTTCAATAAGCTGATTTATGCCACCTGATCGAACACATCAGCGACGTCAGATCTTGCGCATTGAGTTTCGCACAAGAGCTAAGCTTCTGTATTCCTTAAAATTGCCAGAACTGGCCCGATTCTTGATAACCCTATTATCGTACACCTCCTGTACGTCGATTTGAGTCCACGCGAAACATTGCTTTTGGACCCATTAATGAAGCCTGCACCCGAATTTGGATGCAGGCTTTTTTTTCCACTTAACCTTTAAGTAATGCCTTTTTTTGGTGCGATCTTGAGTCTGCCCGATCTAAAATGAATCAACAATTCAATCCAGGGAGCCCGTGGTCCGAGCCGCTAAAAAATTCAATCGGGAGCAAAAGAACGCAGCGCATAGCTCAAGGAGCTGGGTTCAGCTCCTGAACCAGAACCAAAACCAAAACCACAGCCAAACATGGCACAGCAATTGCTAGAGTCATAGTAACGCTTTAGTACTCCAAACCAAAGCTCACCGGAGAGGAAGATTCTCCCTCCCGATTTCTCTCCTGGTATTATTGCCCATGTGTCGCATTGCTGCACATGGGCTTTTTTTTGGCTTGTCAATCGACCCGTTAGCCATAAAACGCCACACAGGCTCCTCACCTCATCGCGTTT
Source organism: Pseudohongiellaceae bacterium (assembly GCA_041689205.1). Taxonomy (GTDB): domain Bacteria; phylum Pseudomonadota; class Gammaproteobacteria; order Pseudomonadales; family Pseudohongiellaceae; genus JAVVEG01. Next base: position 10,474 of record JBDNGQ010000183.1, read on the forward strand.
TAATCTCCCCCTGACCGCTCCTTTGCGCCCCACACGCATAACTTGATTTCAAGGGACGGTCCAGGGTAATGTCATGACAGATTGCTGAAGGGACAGGAGCTGCTATTGACCTTATTTCATGCTCACAGGCATAAACAATAATGGCGTGGCAAACATAAACAGCAACTATAAAATAAGATTCAAATTTATGAATATACCGAAACAGATTAGGTCATTTACGCTCAGCTGCTCGTTTGCCGCACTGGCTTTCGCTGTCAGTTCTGCTCCCGCTGTGCACGCACAGGAACCCATCCGAATTGCATTTATTGACCCGCAATCGGGCACCTTTGCGGCTCAGGGTGTGAGTGGTTCCTTGCAGATGCGCTTTGCCGTCGAGCATTTCGTAAATTCCAAAGGCGGCGTTCTTAACGGCCGTCCTTTTGAAGTGGTGACGCTGGATAATAAGAACAGCGCCCAGGATACCCAGATTCAATTACGCCGTGCGATCAGCGATGGCATTCAGATTGTGTTCTCCGGCAACAGCTCGGCAGTGGCCAGCGTGCTGAGCTCCTCGATTGAAAGACACAACCGTCGAAATCCCGAGCAGCGCATCATCTACTTTAATCACTCCGCAGTAGACCCGATTCTGACTGAGCAGGAGTGCAGCTTCTGGCATTTCCGCTTCGATGCGCATGCCGATATGAAACTTGATGCGATGACAACCCATATCGCTGCCAATCCGGACATCACCCGCGTTTATATTATTGGTCAGGATTACTCCTTTGGTCAGGTCGTGTCCGAATCGACGGTCAGGATGCTGAAGGAAAAGCGTCCGGATATAGAAATCGTTGGCAATGAACTGCACCCGATCGGTCAGGTTAAAGATTTCACGCCTTACATCACTAAAATTGTGTCCTCAGGCGCCAATGCAGTCATTACCGGCAACTGGGGTGCGGATATGGTGTCGCTGGGTAAAGGCATTATTGATGCCGGACTGGACGTGCCTATCTACACCTTCTATGCCGCGTACGATGGCATCACTTCTACGCTGGTCCAGGCTGGCAAAAACAAGATCCGCCTGGTACACAATGATCAGGCCAATCCGCTCACCACCGATGCGCGCAAAGAATATACCCGTCAGTTCAAAGTGCAGCACCCGAATAATGATATTACGCAGCCGCGTATCGCCAATGCGGTGATGATGCTCGCGGCAGCGATTGAAAAAGCTGGCAGTGCAGACCCGTATGATATTGCCGTGGCGATGGAAGATATGCGCATGACCACGATGTCCGGCGAAGAAATCTGGATGCGTGCTGATGACCATCAGATTTTTCAGTCACTGCATGTCTCAGTTCATACCGATGAGAATGTCGAGTTCGATGCCGATAATTCAGGCTTTGGCCTGGTGACCGAGTTCACTGTGCCGGTCGAAGATACCATCACCGAAACCAGCTGCAAAATGCAACGTCCTCAGGGCTGAGATTCTGGTTTTAAAACAATAACAAGGAGCCACTCCGGAAGCCGCTTCCGTGAATTCCCTGCAACAAGAGATTCAGATACCGAACCATGATAGAAGTACTCACGTTTGCGACCTTGAATGGTTTAGTTACAGGTTTGTTGTTGTTCATGCTGGCCAGTGGCCTGACTCTGATCTTCAGCATGATGGGCGTTCTGAACTTTGCCCACGCCAGCTTCTATATGCTCGGCGCCTACTTCGCATTTTCCATCAGCCAGTATCTTGGTTTCTGGCCCGCCTTGATCATTGCGCCACTTCTGGTGGGTGTGGTTGGTGCGGTCGTTGAGCGTTATGGTCTGCGCCACGTGCACAAATCCGGACATGTTGCCGAACTGATCTTTACCTTCGGACTGGCCTTCCTGATAGAAGAAGTGGTGCAGTTCTTCTGGGGACGCTCTACTAAAAATTACCGCCAGCCGGAAATTCTCGACTTCCCCCTGTTTACCCTGTTTGGTCAGAATTTCCCCGCCTATAAAGCCTTTATGATTTTCATCTCGATCTCGATTTTCATCGGCCTGTATTTTGTGCTGACCAGGACCCGTATTGGCATCATTATCCAGGCAGCGATCACCCACCCGCACACCGTGGGCAATCTTGGCCACAATGTGCCCTTTATCTTCATGGCAGTTTTTGGAGTCGGCTCCGCACTGGCGGGATTGGCTGGCGTTATTGCCGGACCGGTACTGACCACCTTCCCAGGCATGGCACTGGTGCTGGGCAGTATTGTGTTTGTGATTGTGGTGATTGGGGGTCTGGGCTCACTGATTGGCGCACTGGTTGCTTCACTGATGATTGGACTGCTGCAGTCCTATGCCATCGCATCCGACACAGGCATGCAGGATCTGTTGAATCTGCTGGGCATCTCATTTGAAAGTGACCACATCCTCAATGATATCTGGACCATCACTTTGCCGCAGATTGCACCGATTCTGCCCTTCCTGTTGCTGGTGCTGGTGCTTATCTTCAAACCCACAGGACTGTTCGGCAAGAGAGAAAGCTGATGATCAAACAACTGACTATCTGGCTTCTGTTCGCCGCCACGCTGCTGATTCTGCCAGAAATTTTTGACTCCCTGCTGGCTATTTCAATTTTCAATCAGATGGCGATCATGATTGTGTTCGCGCTCAGCTATAACATGCTGCTGGGCCAGGGTGGCATGCTCTCCTTCGGCCATGCCGTATATTTTGGACTGGGTGGTTTTCTAGCGGTACATGTGCTGCGGATGGTCGAGTATGAATCGATCATGATGTCGACCACTCTGGTGCCACTGGTGGGCGGCGTGTTTGGTTTGCTGGCGGCGATATTCATCGGCAGCTTCTCTACCCGCAAGGCTGGCACTGTGTTCGCAATGATCTCGCTGGGTATTGGCGAATTGGTTGCGGCTTCCTCCTTGATCCTGGTGTCTTTCTTTGGCGGTGAAGCCGGTATCAGTGGCGATCGCACCTTCGGTCCTCCTCTGTTCGGCATCGAATTTACCCAGGATCTGCATATCTATTACCTGGGTGCGGTATGGATGTTTGTGTCGGTGCTGCTGATGTATCTGTTTACCAAAACACCGGCCGGGCGGATGGCCAATGCGGTACGCGATAATCCTGAGCGCGCTGAATTTATCGGTTACAGCGCGCGCAAAGTTCGCTTTATCTCCTTCTGTGCAGCGGGCCTGTTCGCCGGTATTGCTGGCGGACTGTTTGCGGTCAACTATGAGATCGTCACTGAAGAAAATCTCAATGCCGTAACCTCTGGCCGGGTATTGTTGATGGCTTATATCGGTGGTCTTGGATTCTTTATCGGTCCGATTATCGGTGCAATTGTGCTGACTCTGGTTAATTCGGTGCTAAGTAATTACACCGAATTGTGGATGCTTTATCTGGGCATCATGTTTGTGCTGACGGTAATGTTTCTGCCCCGCGGCCTGGCTGGTTTCCTGATGATGCACCGCCTGCCCTGGCATCTGGGTAAGACCCGGCTGTTGATTCGTCCTTATGTACTGACGGCCCTGCCAGCGAGCATCTTCCTGCTCTCATTAATCGGAATGCTGGAGATGGCGCACAGCAGTGCCGCAGAGTTTGTTTATCTGGGTATGACTTTTAATTCTTCGGGTATCGGCAGCTGGATCATTCTTTCGACGCTGACAGCAGCATCCTTTTTTGCACTGCGGCTGACCCTGCCGCAGTTGCGCGCAGCCTGGACTGCAGCCAATACCCAGTCAGCCCTTAAGCCTTCAACAGCTGCTAATGGCAATCCGCCCTTAAACCCTTCCTTGAAAGAGAGCAGCAATTGATGAGTATTCTCTCTTTACAGAACGTCACTAAAAAATTCGGTCAAACTGAGATCATCCGCGGTGTCAGCCTGGATATTCGCCAGGGTGAGAAGCACGCGATCATCGGTCCCAATGGCGCTGGCAAGTCAACCTTATTTCATTTGATCAGCGGCCGTTATAGCGTGAGTTCTGGCACCATTCATTTCAAAGGTGCGCCGATTCATAATAAAGCACCTTATGAAATTGCCCGACTCGGACTGGCACGCAGCTTTCAGGTGACCAATATTTTTCCGCTGATGAGCGTGTTCGAAAACATTCGCTGTGCGCTGCTGTGGTCGATGGGCTACAAGTATTCCTTCTGGAGCATGCTGGGCAAACAAACGGAACTGAACGACAAAGCTGACCACACCTTGACCGAAATTGGTCTGTACGACCGCCGCAATTTTCCGGCTGGTGAACTGGCCTATGCTGAGCAGCGCGCTCTTGAACTGGGCGTAGCAATTGCCAGTGGCGCTGAGATGATTCTGCTCGATGAACCTGTGGCCGGCATGAGCCTGAGCGAAGCACGCAATGCTGTGGCTTTGATCAACAAGATTACCGAGGGCAAAACCCTGATTATGGTTGAACACGATATGAATATAGTTTTCGATATGGCCGACCGGATTTCGGTGCTTGTTTACGGCGAAATAATCGCCTGTGACTCTCCGGCAAATGTCCGCAGCAATGCAAAGGTGCAGGAAGCCTACCTTGGCGAGGTGGCCAGTGCTTGAAGTTCACGATCTGCACGCTTACTACGGCAAAAGCCATATTCTGCAAGGGGTTACCTTCAAAGTTAATGACGGTGAAATCGTCAGTCTGCTGGGACGCAATGGCGTCGGACGTTCCACCACCGTAAAAACCATCATGGGAGAAGTGGAACCCCACGGCTCCATCAAATTCAAAGGCAAGGAGATTGCCGGCAAGCGCAGCTTCGAAATCGCCCACATGGGCATTGGCTATGTACCGGAAAGCCGGGACATTTTCCCGACGCTTACGGTGCGCCAGAATCTGATCCTGGGCATGAAGGGCAGTAAATCCACCGGCCGCTGGAATATTGAGGAAATGTTCAAGATGTTTCCCAATCTTGCTACCCGTGCTGACGTGCCAGGTGGCGTACTCAGTGGTGGTGAGCAGCAGATGCTGTGTATGTGCCGCACTCTGATGGGCGATCCGGAATTGATTATGATCGACGAGCCGACCGAAGGGCTGGCCCCGAAAGTAGTTGAACAGATCGGTGAATTGCTGCAGGAAATCGCCCGGCGTGGCGTCTCAATTCTGCTGGTTGAACAGAAGTTGACGATTGCACTGAAAATATCGCATCGCCTGTATGTCATGGGTCATGGTCACATGGTTTATGAAGGCACCCCGGCAAGTCTGCGTGAGGCCGAGGCGATTCGCAGGGAATGGCTTGAGGTCTGAGAAGCACCTATACTCTTGATTGATCCGACAGTTGATCCAATGCAGAAAATCTGGTTTCAGCAATGACACTTCAACGACACAGTTCAGGAATTCGCGCTTTATTGACCGTGTTCTTACTGGTCCTGCTGTCCAGTACCCCTGGCGTTTTTGCCTGGGATGCTGCCGCCCACCGGCTCAGCGCCTCAATCAGCGATGAATACCTGCTACCCTCGCGACGCGAGGCCTTGTTAAAAATTCTCCAACAACATCCACGTTACGCTGAAGATTTTCAGGCGCAGATGCCGGCTGCAATTCGTGCTGGCAGCACAGCGGCGCAGGCACGCTGGTTGCTGGGTCAGGCTGCCGTGTGGCCGGATCTGGCGCGCAGTTTACCCGAGCGTGAGCGCCGACGTTATAATCACCCGAACTGGCACTGGATCGATGGCCGCTGGCTGCGTCCGACGGAAGCAACCAGCGCAGCGGCGCAGGGCACAGCAACTCAGAGCGCAGATACCGCAGCCATGCAGGGCAATGTCTATGTCGGCATGCCCCCGCTGCCGCCAATACTGAATGCAGGCACAGGCGCTGTGCCACGCTTGAATCAGGTCGATAATATGATGCTGGCGCTGGATTATTCGCTGGCAACACTGCGCGACAACACGGCGCTGATGTCGGAACGGGCCATTGCCTTGTGCTGGGTGATGCACCTGCTGGGCGATATTCATCAGCCCTTGCATGCAGGTTCGCTGATGTCACCACGGGTATTTCCGGACGGTGATCGCGGTGGCAATGCAATAATGACCCAGGACGACAATCTGCATGCCCGCTGGGATCAGGCGCTCAGCCAGCAACCGCTGGCCGAAACTTTGCAGCAGTTGCTGAGGCAGGCAGAAAGACTGATGGACAGCGCTGCGGTGCTGGATACTGACAGTGACCACTGGTTGCAGGAGAGCCGTCAGATATTGCACAGTTCCGTCTACAGCGACGAGATTATCGATGCTGTGCTGCACAGCGAGCGGACAGGGGCATCGCTGCCGCGTTTTACTCTTGATCAGCCCTATCAGCGACAGATGCGCCAGTTATCCGAACAGCGGCTGCTGCTGGCTGGACTGCGCCTGGCCAGGGTTCTTAACGACCAGGGGTTAAACGAACAAGGGTTAAACGACCTAGGCTTAAACGAACAGGCGTTCAATGAACAGAGGCTCAACAACCAACGACTCAATGAATAAAGTTCTCACCGAACAGGGTGCTTACCGAATAAACTGCACGGCAATTTTTCCGACTCAGTGCAGGTCCATATTTCAAGGAGTTATCTATCTGATGTTTCCAGTTTCCCAACGGTTTTTCAGAATTTCCGCGCCACGCGTGCAGGCTGGCAGCCGGTCGGACTTAACACTGTCCTATTGCGGAAACGCCGGACTTCCCCTCGCTGCGGACGGTCGAGTCCGACAGGCTGTCAGCGCATTTTTTCAATCGACACTGCTGCTGGCGGGCCTCCTTGCGGGCAGCCATGCCAGCGCTGCCAGCGCCTCGGCTCCGGCTGCAGCGCCCGAGCAAAAACCGCTCTGGGAACTGGGCGCAGGTGTCGGCGTGCTGTACGCCCCGGATTACCCTGGCTCGTCCGAGCATCATCTGCGGGGCCTGGCGCTGCCTTACATTATTTATCGGGGCGATGTTTTTCGTCTCGGCGACGGCCAGACTGCCCGTGCTGTTGCGTTTGAAACCAACCGGCTTGAATTCAATCTTTCCTTTGATGCGGCATTTGATGCCGACAGCGAGAACAATGAATTACGTGAGGGGATGAATGATCTGGATTTCATGTTCCAGCTTGGGCCGCAGCTTTCCATCCGGCTTGCTGATTTTAAGTTCGCCGAAGACAGCCGCAGCGAACTGTTTCTCGCCTTACAGACCCGCGCCGTTTTTTCTTCTGACCTGAAGCGGATTGATCAACGCGGTTATGTGTTTGAACCAATGGTGCGCTACAAACATTATGGACTGCTTACGCCTAAGCTGGATGCAACCATCTCTTTGCGCCCGTTGTGGGCAAGCGAGCAATTGCATGCTTATTTTTTCGATGTGGAATCTCAGTTTGCGACCCCTGATCGCCCGCAGTACGAAGCCGAAAGCGGCTACTTTGGAACGGGTCTGAATTTTTACGCCAGTTATCAAATGACTGAAAAAGCCAGCGTATTTTTAGGCGTGCAGACCAACTCACTGCAGGGCGCTGCTAATCGTGACAGCCCCCTGCACCAGAAAGATTTCACCGTGGCCTTCGGTGCCGGCTTTGTCTGGGCATTTCTGGCCAGCAAAAAACTGGTTACGGTACCCTGACCCCTTCTACCGGCACGCCTTCACCTGCTGCCGCCACGCCGTCTTTGATAAAGCGTCCGGTGATCACTCCGCTGGTCATCGCGCCGCTGACATTAAGTGCGGTGCGGCCCATGTCGATTAAGGGTTCAATGGAGATCAGCAGAGCCACCAGCGTGATCGGCAGTCCCATTGCAGGCAATACAATAAGAGCCGCAAAGGTCGCACCGCCGCCTACTCCAGCCACCCCGAACGAACTGATTGAAATAACCGCGATCAGCATAAACAGGAAATCCGGTGCCAGTGGATTGATACCGACGGTGGGTGCCACCATCACTGCCAGCATCGCTGGATAAATACCCGCACAACCATTCTGGCCGATAGTCGCTCCGAAAGACGCAGACAGACTGGCTATCGAAGCGGGTACTTTGAGCTCTTCAACCTGGGTTTTGATATTCAGAGGGATGGTCGCCGCTGAGCTGCGGGTGGCGAATGCAAAGGTCAACACCGGCCAGATCTTCTTGAAATAGTCGAGCGGACTGACCCCTGCCAGTGACAGCAGCAGACCGTGCACCCCGAACATCAACAGAATAGCGACATACGAGGCCAGCACAAAACCGAGCAGATTCAGAATGTCAGCGCCATTGGAGCTCGCCACCACGTAAGTCATCAATGCCAGGATGCCGTAGGGCGTCAGCGTCATCACGATCTTTACCAGGCGCATCACAACCGTCTGGATAGTTTCAGTAAATTCGGTGATTCGCTGAGCGTGTTCCGGTTTTTCGCGACTGACCAGCAGCGCCGCCAGACCAAACAATATGCCGAAGATCACCACGGCGATGATTGAGGTATCCCTGGCACCGGTTAGATCGGAAAAGATATTGGCTGGCACAAAACTAACAATCACATCACCCAGATCGAGATTACTGACCGTATCCTGCCTGACCTCCAGCACCTGTGCCCGCGCCATCTCGCGATCGCCACCGATCATGCCTTCAGCGCTGAGACCGAACACACTGGTAACCAGAATACCAATCATTGCAGCAATCATCGTGGTGACTATCAGCAGGCCGATCACCGACCCGCCTATTTTCCCCAGCGCTGCCACTACCTGTAGCCGCACTACCGCGGCAATCATGGTGACCAGCACCAGCGGCATGATAATCATGCGCAACAAGGCGACATAGACATCGCCAGGTACCGTGGTCCAGTTAAGCGTTGCACCAATCAGCGCGGCATCACCACCGTGGATCAGTTGCAGATAGAATCCGAAGCCCACGCCAAGCACAAGTGCGATGAACACCTGTCGCGACAAAGTGAACTTGTTGCGTAACCTGAACAGACTGTAGACAAGCCCGGCGAACAGAAGAAGGTTAACAGCGGTTATTAGCGTCATTTTGGGAATCCCATGCTCTGATTTCTTGAATTGTGATTTTTAGTGAGCCGCATCAAAAACAGAAAATAAGCTACAATGCCGCCAGTTACAAGTCCCCGGTAAACCCAATAAACCCGACAGCGAGAAATTATTAAGGTGAATGAGCAAAACTGGATAGATCTGCGCAGTGATACAGTGACTTTGCCCACTGTTGCCATGCGGCAAGCCATGCTGGCAGCTGAAGTCGGCGATGATGTTTACGGCGAAGATCCAACCATGAATCGTCTGCAGAAAACCCTTGCTGCCCGTGCCGGTATGGAAGCAGCCTTGTTCATGCCTTCTGGCACGCAATCCAATCTGGTGGCGCTGCTGACCCATTGCGGTCGGGGCGATGAGTACATTGTCGGACAGCAGGCGCATACCTATAAATATGAAGGCGGTGGTGCAGCGGCTTTAGGCGGAATCCAGCCGCAGCCTCTGGAATTTAATGCCGCCGGGGAAATGGAGCTGGAGATGATTGCTGCGGCGATTAAGCCGATCGATGAACACTTCGCTCGCACCCGCCTGTTGTCTCTGGAAAATACGGTGCATGGCAAGGTGCTGGCGCTGGCCTACATGGCGCAGGCGCGTCAACTGGCAGACAAGCACGGTCTGCTGATGCATCTTGATGGCGCCCGCGTGTTCAATGCGGCGGTTGCTTTGAATGTGGAGTTAGCGGAAATCACCCGCCCCTTCGATAGCGTTTCTATCTGCCTATCCAAAGGTCTGGGTGCCCCGGTGGGTTCTGTACTGCTGGGTTCGGCTGACTTCATTCAGCGCGCACTCCGCTGGCGTAAAGTGACCGGTGGCGGCCTGCGTCAGGCTGGCATACTGGCCGCGGCGGGGCTGTATGCGCTGGAGCATAATGTAGCGCGGTTGGCCGAAGATCATCGCCGTGCCCGCCGACTCGGGGAAGGCTTGCGCGCCGCTGGCTTCAGTATTGAAGCCGTGCACACCAATATGGTGTTTGTGGATGTGCCTTATGAGCCCAGACAGAAACTGGCTGATGCGCTTGATACACGACACATCAAAGTAGATCGTACTTATCGCAAACAGATGCGCCTGGTCACCCACCTGGACATCAGCGATGCGGACATTGAGCAGGTTATTGAGGCGTTTGCTGACGCAGTATAGCGAGTCAGTATAGCGGGTCAGTTTAGCGAGTCAGTATACCGAGTCAGTTTAGCGAGTCAGTTTACCGAGTCAGTGCAGCGAGCCGTCTTTGCCGAACAGCAGATCAACTTCACCGGGTCCAAAATTATATTCGGTGCCGCAGAATTCGCAGTTAATCGCGACACCGCCCTGCTCGGCCACAATACTGTAAACTTCGTCCTGACCGATGGCCAGCAGCGCTTTGGCGGTACGCTCGCGAGTGCAGCTGCACTGATAGCAGATCTCCCGCGGCGCCAGTAAGCGCAGCTCATGCTCGTGGAAAAGACGGTGCAAAATAGTCTGATTGTCCAGGTTCAACAATTCATCTTCGCGCAGCGTCTGCGCCAGCTGGATTGCGTTCTGCCATTGCTCTTCGCGGATGTCAGCGTCTTTTTGCAGTTGCGCTGGCAGTTGCTGGAGCATGATTGCGGAAACGCTGCTCGCATTTGAGGCCAGCATGATCCAGCTGCCAAGCTGCTCCGACTGGCGGAAATAGTCCTGCAAACACTCCGCCAGACTGTCTGCTTCCAGCGCCACAATGCCCTGGTAGGGTTTGCCGCGTTTGGAGTCTACCGTTATCACCAGTGAACCTTTGCCGATCAGATCGCTGAACTCTGTAGCGCTGGGCAGTTCTGGAAAACGGGCAATGCCTCTGATCTGCCCGGCGCTGGTGTACTCAGACATCATCAGCGACAGCTGACCATTACCGCGCGCCTGCAACACCAGTCGCCCATCAAATTTAATGGTGCTGCCCAGCAATACCCCTGCCGCCAGGAACTGGCCAAGGAGCTGACTCACTGCCTCGGGATACTTGTGATTGACGATAGTGTCGAGATAGCTACTGGTGAGCGTGACCATCTCGCCGCGGATATCGGTGTTCTCGATCAGGAAGCGCTGACTTGTATTCATATCTGGCATATTCGGCAGGTCTCTTTAGTCGGTCTCTTTAGTCGGTTTCAGGACAGTCGGTTTCAGGACAGTGGGTCGCTTTCGCAGGGCTCAGTTGAAGAGTGGTTCAGAACGAGTTTCGGACTGGTGGGATGCGGGCTTATAAACAGCAAGCGCATATTGTACAACATTGTGAACCAGCTGATGTCCAGCGCGTGCCTGCAGGCTTAAAATCGATTCTGGATGAAACTGCACCGCCATTATCGGCAGTGTGCGGTGTTGAACGGCCATGACCACCCCCTCTTTGGGGAGCGCGTCAGCCGGATTTGTAGCTGCAGATTGAGTATCAGCAACAGGCACAACACAACGCGCGGTCACCTGCAGACAGTCGGGCACCTTCCGCGCATACAGCGAGTGATAACGCCCGGCGGTGAACTGCTCATCGATATCCTCGAACAGCACTCCGCCCGAATGCTGCACCAGCGAGGCTTTGCCATGCATGGGGTAATCGAGTATGCCAAGCTCACCACCAAAATATTCAACAATCCCCTGCAACCCCAGACAGACTCCGAATACCGGCATCGCGCGCTGCACACACAAGTCCAGAGTGGCGCGCAGGTCGAAATCATCGGGTCGGCCGGGGCCAGGCGAAAGAATGACCAGATCGAAGTGTTCACGCTCCAATGCCGCCCGTGCAAGGGTCGGACGCAAAGTCTGAAGGCGTACGCCATGCACCCGGAAGTAACTGGCAAGGTTGTGTACGAAGGAATCACGGTGATCAATCATCAACACCCGCAGTTGGGATGCATCGGTCGTTGCGCTATCTGTGTGCACAAAATCCTGGCGCGCTCGGGTCGGCGCCCTGGCCTGCTCACCCCGTATCGCAGCCAGTAATGCTGAGGCCTTCAATCGGGTTTCTGCCTCTTCCGCCTCGGGATCAGAGTCAACCAGCAGGGTTGCTCCAGCGCGAACCTCGGCCTGGCCATTCTTAATCCTTACAGTGCGCAGAGTCAGCCCGGTATTCATATTGCCGTCGAAACCGATACAGCCGATGGCACCGCCGTACCACAGTCGCGGCGATTTTTCGGTATCTTCAATGAACTGGATGGCAGAATTTTTAGGCGCACCAGTGACCGTTACCGCCCAGGTGTGCGCAAGAAATGCATCCAGCGCATCATACTCAGGCATCAGCGTTCCCTGCACATGATCAACGGTATGAATCAATCTGGAATAAAGCTCCACCTGGCGCCTGCCAATCACTTCGATACTGCCAGGCAAGCAGACGCGGCTTTTATCGTTGCGGTCCACATCGGTACACATCGACAATTCTGCGGAATCTTTTTCCGAATTCAATAATTCCAGAATCTGCTTTGCGTCAGAGATAGCATCCGTACCACGGGCAATTGTTCCAGAGATAGGACATGTTTCCACCTGATCCCCACGCACTCTCACATACATCTCCGGAGATGCTGCCACCAGAAACTCCTGCTCGCCAAGGTTCATCAATGCGCCATAAGGCGCGGGGTTCAGCTGTTGCACACGCAGGAACAGTGCTGAAGGATTCGCTTTGCAGTGTTCATAAAAAACCTGACCAGGCACCACTTCAAAAAGATCACCACGGTAAAAATGCTGTTTAGCTTTGCGAACTGTCTCTGCGTATTCCCCCGGCAGATGATCACATTTTTCTGAACGAGCAACTGCGGCAGGCACATAAATCTGTGCTTCGCCACTGCGTCGCAGGCCACCAGTCGTTTCATAGTTTTCTGCTAATGCCGGATCAGCACCCAGGGCTGCGCTGGCAGCAGTTCGGCAAACAAACTCATAGCGGTACACTTTGCTAGTCTGCATATAGTGATCTGACACCATGATTTCGTCCGGCAGGTACAGGACCAGATCACGGTGTTCCTGTTCACGAAGCTGTTTCAGCTGAACGGATTCAAACTGAAACGCAAGGTCGTAACCGAACGCTCCGTACAAACCCAGATATTTATCTTTGTCACTTTTGAAATGCTGCGTCAGAGCACGCAGGATGGAAAATACACCAGGCTGTCTGCTGCGCTCTTCCTCTGAGAAGTTTTCAGCACGGCTGACCAGGTTGATGCGGATATCGGCAGACGTGTGAGTTAACTTCGCGATGGCGGAATTTGCGTGCAAAGCCTGCAACACTTCAGGCAGCAGAATTTCACCGCGACGATTCAGCGCTTCGATATGAATTTCTCGACTGCGTGCGGTAATAACCAGGGGCGGGTTTACAAAGCCAAGATCCCAGCGCGTGTAACGGCCTGGATATTCAAACGAAGAGCTGAGCAATACGCCTCGGCAGCTGTCGAGTTTGACACGCAGTTGGGAGATTGCGGTTTCATAGGACACACCTTGTTCGGCACGCTGTATGCGAACGCCGGCAGCAGTTGTGTAATGGAGTTGTGCAATGGTATTCACGGTCAAGTCCTCGCATTAAGTGCCACGAAAGCGGCGACTGATCCCATCAGGGGGGCGGACTTTTCCAGAATCGAGATTTGAGAATAGAACTGGCCGCCTTCCTGTTCAGGGGCAGCCAGTAGATTTAGATATCTGTCTGGCAGCCCGAAGAAACCGGCCACCAGTAAAAACCTGGTATATTCATAGGGCGTGGATCATGGAGCACGACTGTTTTATTGTCAAGTCAGTTGTTACGCAGTGTAAGTAGCACATAATCTGTCCGGTTCTGTAGCACATGATCTGTCCGGCTTCATACTGACCTTTTTCGGAGGTCGTGATGAGACGGACGGAGTGGCTACAGGAGACACGACGGATGCGATTCGAAGAAGCTTATGGG
>JBDNGQ010000184.1:0-4885 GCA_041689205.1 Pseudohongiellaceae bacterium
TAACGCTCGGACTTCACGCCCACGCAGATGGGCATTTCATAGGCTGGTTCAATGGCGATCCGGATAGCATTGGCCGTTATGGTGATACGCATTTCATGCTTGCGATAATGAATTTCGAAGGCCAGGCTGAGCAGTCCGTGGGGCAGACGCGGGTTCAGCCAGAGTACGTCATCGCGGGTTTCCAGACCGGTAAAACAGCGCTGTATCAGATCGATGGTCCCGGCCATGGCGCCGGCATGTATGCCTTCCGTGGTAGTGCCGCCCTGGATATCCTCGACATCGCCTTTGAGTGACTGCTTAAAATAATGCCAGCTCTCCGGACGATGACCACGCGCCAGCACCCAGGAATGAACGACGCGGCTCAGCGTTGAACCGTGCGAGGTACGCTGCAGGTAGTAATCGATATTGCGGGGGATGGTCTCGGGCTCAAAGGGATAATCCAGACGCTGAAATAACTCCTCAAGTTCCCCGGCAGAAAACAGATAAAACAGCATCAGCACATCGGCCTGTTTGGATGCCTTGTAGCGGTTAGGCGTATCATTTTCAGCCTCAAGAATCCGGTCCAGACGCTGAATGTCCGAGTACTTGTCGCGGTAGCGATCCCAATCGAATTCCTCGAGCTTTTCGTAGCCTTCAAACTGACTGATGATGCCACCATTATGAAACGGAACGTACATTCTGCGGCTGATCCGCTCCCACTGTTCCAACTCTTCACGTTCCAGCTGGATTACTTCACAGATTTCCTTGAAGCGCCGCGCCGGCAGATTGTTCTTCACGCCCAGCGCCTGAATCAAGACCCAGACCGCAAGAATATTGGTATAGGCATTGTTGTTCAGGCCCGGCAGTTCTGCATCCGGGTAACTGTCATGATATTCATCGGGCCCCATCACGCGCAGAATCTCATAACGCTCGCGTGTTGAATTGTAAGTGGCTTTACTGGCCCAGAAGCGGGCAATCTCCAGCAGCATTTCCGCCCCGTAGCGGAACAGGAATTCTTCGTCTTTAGTCGCCTGATAATAGTGGCAGACATTGAATGCGACGGCCGCGCCAATATGACGCTGCAGACGCGAATTATCTGGTATCCAATTTCCTGATTTCGGATTCAGGTGAAGTTCCTGACTCTCTTCCCGACCGTTACTGCCGCTTTGCCAAGGATACATGGCACCTTCATAACCTGCCGCACGGGCATCACTGCAGGCCTGTTGCAAGCGCCGGTAGCGATACAGCAGATGGGCCCGACTGATCGCGGGCATACGCAGATTGAACATCGGCAGCACAAACAGTTCATCCCAGAATATATGACCGCGATAGGCCTCGCCATGCAGACCGCGAGCGGGCAGGCCAGCGTCCAGATCCACGACATGCGGCGAATAGGTCTGCAGTAGATGAAAAATATGCAGATCAAGTATTTGTTCGGATTCAGCCTCTTCCTGAGGATCCTCATGTTCGATATCAAAGTAAAAGTGCTGCCAGAGCTGACGCCAGACGATGCCATGCGGCCGCGCCAGTTCCGCATAACGGACACCGGAGGCTGCTGATTGACGCGCCGCCAGTGCGGGCGTGGAAATCGCCCTATCTCGCGCAATAAAGAGTGACACCAGCTTCTCCATGATCAAGGGCTGCTGTCTTCGAAGCTCAATCTGATAGTGGTGGCTGATGCTTCTGGCAGTTCTTTCAATCTGGAACTGTGGCACAAGCTCGGTGCCCGCCTGCCAGAAGCGCAAGGCTGCCGCCATCGCAATATGAATCCTGGACTGACTGGTAATCACTTCGAGCAGCATGATCTGACCATCAACACAATCAGCAGAAAGCGGCATCAGATGTTGATTATTCAGCGCCCGGTAACGCTGCACGCCGGAGTTGCGGACATTGCCATCAAGGCCACTGCGAATCTCTATCATGCCCTCCCAGTCTTCTGCACAAATCGTTACTGTGTAGGCTGCGAGGTGAGGCTGATACATGGAGATCATGCGTTGCTCTTCGATGCGGGTATGACGCCCTGAGGCGTCACGAAAGCGGATGGAGCGTTTGAGACTGGCGTTGCGCAGATCAAGCTCCTGAGAGTAATCAAGCAACCCCACCAGCAAAGGATCAAACCACTCTCCGTTCGGCAGGCGGAAGCTGTGATCCAGCCAGTTGGGCAGATTGACCATGCATTCATTCTCGATAATTCTGCCGGCCAGCTCAGTTTCCAGACGATTAAAACACCCCGCCGCATAGACACCAGGGTAATGCACTTCATCAGCTTTCGATTCTGGAGTCGCACCGCGGGTGGCGAAAAAGCCATTGCCGAGTGTGCACAGAGTTTCGCGCAATGCTTCCTGACGAGGATTAAAATCTCGATAAATAAGATTGCGCTCATTCATCGGCGGCAGACTCAAGATGAGCACACAGCTGCTGAAGGAATACTTCCACCGCTGCGACATCTGCCAGCTGATAAGTAGCCAGCGTGCTCTGCTGCTGTTGTGCAACCAGAATACCGACACCGTCGGCAGCAACCTCACGGAAGCCATCCTCATCGGTGACATCATCACCCAGATACAGCGGCTTATACTGCTGACGCTCCAGCCCCCAGGTGGCAATCAGCCAGCGCAGTGCATACCCCTTATGCCAGGCAATATCAGGCTGGAGCTCAAATACTTTTTTTCCGGTGGCCAGTCGCAGTGCCGGTTCAGACTGCTGAAGCTCCTGCACCGTTGTCTGAACTTCGCGCGAATCCTCTGCACGGACGTTACGGTAGTGCACCGCCACTGAAAAACGCTTCCGCTCTATAAGGCATCCGGGGATATCGCCCAGCTTGTCAGTGAGCATCTGCTCCATCTCATCCAGCACCGGCAGGAACCTGGCCCCTTCCTCATGTTCATGGTGCATGCCGTCGGGTCCTGAAATATCAAAACCGTGGCTGCCCGCATACCACAATTGCGGTATCGCAACTTTGCTCTGCACATCCTTGCGATCACGGCCGCTGAGCAAGGCCACGCGGGTCAAACCGGCAAGCCGGTTTAATGTGCTGCGCATGGAATCGCTCAGAATCGCTTTGTCAGGATGATCAACAATCGGTGTCAGGGTGCCGTCGTAGTCCAGAAACAACAGCAGTTCGCGCTGTTGGTCGGCGAGGATGTCAGCCAGATGTTTCAGTGCGGAGGGTAATTGTTGCACCGGGGTTTTTAGCAGGCTTACCGGGGTTTGCGCCGAGCTTTTTACCGGGTTCTTCACCGGGGTTTGCGCCAGCGCCGCGCTTTGCCCAGCGCTTTTTGCGGTCTCGGTTTCGCTGAGCAACTCACCGAGATCGCTCACCACCAGATCAGCACCGGCCTTATGCAGGGCTGCGGCATGATCAGTCCGGTCCACACCAATAACCAGACCAAAACCAGCCGCCTTCAAAGCCTGCACCCCCACAATGGCATCCTCGATGCCGATACAGCGCGCAGCTGGGCAGTGCAAGCGCTGACAAGCCTCGATGAACATATCCGGCGCAGGTTTGCCAGCAAGATTGAGTTCTCCGATATCGACGCCATCGACCAGTGCATCAAACAAACCCGCAATGCCCGTAGCACGCAGGATGGTTTTACTGTTGCGGCTTGAGGAGGCCATAGCCACCGCCAGACCGGCATCCTTTAAGGCATGGATAAACTGAATGCTGCCGGGAAAGACATCAGCACCATCGGCGTTCAGCAACTCCTGGAACAACAGGTTCTTGCGTGTACCCAATCCATAAACCGTATTCGCCTCAGCGGTGTCGTCCGGCTCGCCCGCTGGAATGTTGATGGCGCGGGAATTAAGAAAACTGCGGACGCCGGCATGGCGCGGTTTGCCATCAACGAACAGGCGATAGTCCGCGTCGATATCGAAGGGTCTGCTGTCATCGCGGCTGGCCAGGAAATCATCAAAAGTGCTTTTCCAGGCATGAGCATGCAGCCGTGCGGTCCGAGTTATTACCCCATCCAGATCCAGCACTGCGGCATCATAGAGGCTTAAATTAATTGCGGAGATTTTCATTTGCGAACAGCAATATCGCTCATGGATCAGCTTCCCTGGTGGTATTCAGTTAATCCCCATTCTCCTTTACCTGAAGCGACCGTCTCAATCCGGCATTCCCCGTGCTTGTAGGGTTTATTTTCTGATGCACCATGCTGGCTAGGGAGCACTCTCCGCGAGACGCACCAGAATTTCTTCTTCCGACGCATCGACCAGACGCTTATCGATCTGGCGCGCCAGCAGTTTCTGGCAACCGGTGCTTAGCTGCTTATGGACTTCGCCGAGCATTCTCGAAGGGGCGATCAGGATCAACTGCTGGAAATTACCCGCCTGCCGTTCACTTTCCAGCTGCGTGGCTATCTGGGCAGCAAATATTGCCATGCTGTGGCGTTGACTGCTTTTGTCTCCGCCATACCCGTGTGAACCGGCAGCACCCGATTGCAGACCGGTACCGGTGGTCTGACGACCCGGCCGGTCACTATCGATTTCATGGTCCTGCAGGTGCCCCTTAGGGTTGACCAGGTCAAAACGCTCATCCAATTCAGTTAACCGCGCATTCGCGGAGAAAATACGAGCTGAGGTGCTATCGGCAACTACTAGACAAGTGGTACGCATGTTTGATCTACCTGTTCAATGGGCCTGTTAGAAAAAGGGGCTGGTCACCGGGCTGTCAAAGACGACCTCCAAAACAGTCTAAAGCCCACCACACCGGGTCACTTGACCTGAATCAACCAGATGCGTAGTCGGTTTGACGGCCACTTCAACCGCTTCATCACCAGCGGCAATCTGCAATTTATGCAGATCAAAACTTTCGATGTACCGACGGTTTACCGTGAGGATTCCCTTTCTTTGAAAGCGCGTGAACAGCCTGCTGACGGTTTCTTCGGCAAGACCCAGGTAGCTGGCA
>JBDNGQ010000185.1:0-4581 GCA_041689205.1 Pseudohongiellaceae bacterium
CCGGGCTGGAGCAGGCCGCTGCTGGCGCGGATGCCGCAGGTGCGCAAAGCCATTGAACTGCCGATCAAGCATCGCGAACTGGCCTTGCGCAAACGCTTCAACCTGGGCGTGGCGCTGCGTCATGAACATTATGATCAGGTGATTCTGCTGCCCAATTCTTTTAAATCCGCGTTGATCCCGCTGTTTGCCAGAATTCCGCTGCGCACCGGCTGGCGTGGCGAGATGCGCGGTGCGCTGCTCAATGACTGCCGCCTGCTCGATAAAGCCAGTCTGCCCCTAATGGTGCAGCGCTTCGTTGCGCTCGCGCTGCCAGCAGGCACACTGCCCCAGCCCGATGACTGCCCGCGGCCGGAGCTGTATATTGATCAGGATGCGGTGCAGCAGACTCTGCAGCAGATGGGCATCGCGGACTCTGCCTTGATGCAAGGTCGGGAGCAAGGTTGGCAGCCAAGTCGGGAGCCGGCTCGGGAGTCAACCGGGGTGCAACGTCTGGTACTGTGTCCAGGCGCTGAGTTCGGCGACTCTAAACAATGGCCGGCCAGTCATTTTGCGGATCTGGCCAATAAGGCGCTGGCTGCTGACTGGCAGGTGGTGATAGTCGGTTCAGCCAACGATGCCGGTATCGCCACCAGCATCCAACAGCAGGCGCAGCCGCAGTGGCAGCATAACTGTATCAACCTGGCTGGCCGCACTTCGCTGGCGCAGGTGATTGATGTGATTGCCAGCGCGACGGCGGTGGTCAGCAATGATTCTGGTTTAATGCACATTGCCGCTGCCTTGCAACGACCGCTGCTGGCCCTGTATGGTTCGACCTCAGCCGACTTCACGCCACCGCTGGCAGATCGGGTAAAGTTGCTGGCCAGTGATATTGAATGCCGGCCCTGTTTTCAGCGTACCTGCCCGCTCGGTCATAAACGCTGCCTGACTGAGCTATCGGCGGAAATGGCTTGGAGCGGTGTGCAGGAAGTGCTTGCCGATAACACGAAGCCGGGCTCGTAAATCAGAAGTCGGGCCTCGAAAATAAGACGCCGGACAGGTGAAAAGTCAGATGAAAAGTAAGCCCGAATGACCTTGAAACGGAGAGTAGTTTAATTGCGAGTGCTCATAGTCAAAGTGTCGTCCCTTGGCGACATCATCCACACCTTGCCAGCCATCACCGAGGCAAAACGGGCACGTCCGGATGTTCGCTTTGACTGGGTAGTCGAGGAAAATTTTGTCGAAGTCGCCAGCTGGCATCCGGCCGTCGAGCGGGTGATTCCGGTGGCGATAAGGCGCTGGCGCAAGCACCTGTTCAAGACCCTGCGCAAGGGTGAAATCAGTGCATTTCGTGCCGATCTTAAGCGCGTTCATTACGACCTGGTTATTGATGCCCAGGGTTTGATTAAAAGCGGCTTGATCAGCCGCATGGCCCGAGGCCTGACTGCAGGCATGAACAATAACTCCAGCAGAGAGCCGCTGGCTACCCTGTTTTATAATCGCGTTTTCTCCGTGCCAAGGACGCTGCATGCGGTAGACAGAGTGCGCGAACTTTTTTCACGCGCACTCAATTACGAACTCAGCACCAATGTCTTCGGCAACAGTCTGCTGCAGGCCAGCGAGGTGAATTACGGTCTGGATCTGGCGCGCATCGGCGTGGCGCCGCGCACCTCAGCAACGAAGACGCTGGTGTTTCTGCATGGCACCACCTGGGAAACCAAACACTGGCCGGTACCCTACTGGCGCGCGCTGGCAAGACTGGCTGCCGCGAAATCCTATAAGGTGAAACTGCCCTGGGGAAATCAGCAGGAACTGGACCGTGCCAAAGCGATTGCCAAAGGCATTGCAGGCGTGAGCGTGCTGGATAAGCAAACGCTGACCGGGCTGGCGCGCCATATCTCACAGGCCGATGGCGTAGTGGCAGTCGACACCGGTCTGGGGCACCTGGCTGCAGCGCTGGAAGTGCCGACCCTGTCCCTCTACGGGCCTACCAATCCCGGGCTTTCAGGAACTTTCGGTAAATATCAAAGCCGCCTGCAATCCAATCTGGCCTGCGCGCCCTGCATGAGTAAAAAATGTCTGTACACCGGCGCGCCGATCAGTGATACCGCCGACGCCCAGAAATTTGTGGTGCAGCCGCCATGCTTTTCCGCGCACAAACCGGAAGCAGTCTGGAGCGCTCTGCATCGCTTGATGACTGAAGGTCAGGCGCCATTAATCATCAGCAACAGCGCATTCAAAAAATGCTGACGCTCAGTTTTCTAATCTATTCCTACCACCCTTACGGCGGCCAGCAGCGCGACTTTCTGCGCGTGGTCGAGCAATGTGTGCAACGTGGCCACCAGGTCAATGTGTACACCATGAAGTGGCAGGGCGAGCAGCCGAAGGGCGTCAACATCACGGTGCTGCCGGTCAGCGCCTTGTTTAATCATACCCTCTACAGACGCTTTACTGCGCTGGCGCAAAAAGCACTGGCCAAAAATCCTGCTGATGTGGTGGTGGGCTTTAATAAGATGCCAGGCCTGGATGTGTACTTTGCTGCAGATCCCTGCTTCGCCGAAAGAGCACTCAATCATCGTGCTTCTTATTATCGCTTTACGCCGCGCTTCCGCCATTTCATGGATTATGAAAACGCGGTATTCGGCGCTCGCAGTAAAACCCGCGCACTGATTCTGTCACCGCTGCAGCGTCAGCAGTTCAGCAAACATTATCCTGGCTGTGAAGCGCGGCTTTACGATCTGCCTCCGGGTATCAACAAAGACCGAAGAGCGCCTGCAAACGCAGCGCAGATTCGTGAGCAACTGCGGCAGGAGTTTGCACTTAGTGAGCAGGATCATCTGGTGCTGCATGTAGGTTCCGGTTTTGTGGTGAAAGGTGTTGACCGTTCACTGCGCGCCATCGCCTCCTTGCCAGCTGATATTCTCGCACGCACCACGTATATGGTGGTGGGACAGGATAAACCGGCTCGGTTCAAGAGTATGGCCTTCAGTCTTGGCATCAACGACCGCGTTATGTTTCTGGGTGGCCGCGACGATGTGCCGCGTTTTTTACTGGCAGCCGATTTGCTGCTGCATCCGGCCTACAGTGAAAGTGCCGGGTATGTGTTATTGGAAGCAACGGTGGCCGGGTTGCCGGTGTTGACCACAGATACCTGCGGCTATGCCTTTCATATCGAACAGGCCGAATCCGGCGAGGTGTGCACGTCACCGTTTGATCAGCAGAATTTGAATCAGCGGTTACTGAAAATGCTGATCTCGCCACAGCGTCAGCAATGGTCTGAGAATGGTCTGCATTATGCGCACACAGCGGATCTGTACAGCATGCCGGAAACCGCGGCCAGTCTGATTGAGCAGTTTGCAGCGGAGGGCGCGGGCGATGCTGTATCTGCGTGAGGATTTCAAACAGGCCTGGCTGGGAGCGCAGGTTGAGTTGAAAGCCGGGGCAGGGTTTGCTGCAGATGTTGCGGCACAGGTGAGTGCAGAGAGCGCGGCGCTTGATAGCAGCGGCAGTGATCTCTTCGAGCAGTTGATGCAATTGCAGGGCAAAGAATACCGCAATGTCAAAACCCGTCGCACCCTGCAGTTTGAACTGCAGGGGCGCAGTTATTTTGTAAAAATTCATCGCGGCATTGGCTGGTACGAAGTCATCAAAGACCTGCTGCAGTTGCGCAGGCCGATAGTCGGTGCAGAAAATGAATGGCTGGCAATCCAGCGTCTGACCAGGCTGGGCGTCGACACCATGACCGCTGTGGCCTATGGCCAGCGTGGCAAAAATCCGGCCCGCATGCAGTCATTCATTGTTACCGAAGACCTCGTGAATACTATCAGTCTGGAAGAGTATTGTGCCGGATGGCCCACAAATAGACCGCCATTTGCATTCAAGCTGCAGCTGCTCAATAAAATTGCTGATGTCAGCCGCACCTTGCACAGTCATGGCATTGGTCATCGCGACTATTACATCTGCCATTTTCTGTTGCAGAAAAATGCCGCAGGGCAGCTTGATGTGAATGCGGAGCCGCACCTATCTCTGATCGATCTGCATCGCACGCTGATCAATCCGCAGTTGCCGCAGCGCTGGATAATCAAAGATATCGCCGGTCTGTATTTTTCTGCCATGCATATTGGCCTGACCCGCACTGATCTGGCGCGCTTTGTGAAGAGTTACAGCAATAAGCCCTTGCGCGCGGCGCTGACTGAAGACAAAAATTTCTGGCAGGCGGTAAGCCAACGTGCAAAGAAACTGGATAAGAAAGTGAACCCGGATTTGCACCAGCCAGCGCGGGAAGGTGCCTGATGTCTGCACAGAACTCTGCACAGAACTCTGCACAGAACTCTTCACAGGACCCGGCACAGGACCCGGCACAGAACTCTTCACAAGAGAGCCTGGAGACACTGTTGAGCGCCAGGTACTCGCTGCCTTTGCCGCTGCGCCTGAACATCAAGCTGCACCAGGAAGCGGAGCCCGCGCAGATAGAGTTGCTAAAAGTGCTGCGTATTCTGCCAGGCAAACGAGTTGTGGCTTTAGCGCAGTGGCAGGGCAAAACCGTTGTCGCCAAACTGTTCTACGATCAACAACGCTGGCAGCAACATCTGCAACGGGAACTCA
>JBDNGQ010000186.1:0-6544 GCA_041689205.1 Pseudohongiellaceae bacterium
CAGGTGTCGCGCCATTGCAGTAACTCCCAATAATCCAGTAACTTTTCAGAACAAAACCAGTAACAGGGGATGTTACTGCATAAGTTACTGCGCAAATTGCCGGATTGCAATAGATGTTGTTGCATTGCACTGGACGGAAAAGCTACGTAATTCGTTTAATTACACGGGGTTATGGACTTCTTTGGATGGCTTAAAACTATTGATTGGTGCCCGGGACCGGAATTGAACCGGTATGATCTTTCGATCGAGGGATTTTAAGTCCCTTGCGTCTACCAATTTCGCCACCCGGGCAGGAGGAGGTGGGCTTTTGAGTCTGCATCACGTAAAACTGGACGCTGCGCACGGGACAAACTGAGGCAGCGATCGCGAGTCTCTGGCGCGATGATCAAATTTGTGGAGGCTGGGGTCGGAATCGAACCGGCGTACGCGGAGTTGCAGTCCGCTGCATGACCACTCTGCCACCCAGCCAAATCAAAAACTTTATTGATGGCCAGTTTGGCTGTCGCCAATGGCACTATGAAGCTTGCCTTCATTGAAGTGCATTTGCACCTGACGGTGCTTAAAAAATGGAGCGGGAAACGAGACTCGAACTCGCGACCCCGACCTTGGCAAGGTCGTGCTCTACCAACTGAGCTATTCCCGCTTAAATCTCTGTGAGGCCCAATATCTGTGGCTTCAAAGAGGCGCCTATTCTAATGCGATTGAAAAGTATGTCAAGCGATCAATCAGCGTTTTTCTGTATTTGCAGGCCCTAATTGCTGCGCAGGATTGGCAATGCACTTTTGAGGTATCCGGCCATTGACCACAGACTGAAAATGGCTGAAAGATAGATCAAACCATAACCGATATAAATAATTATCGGAGGAGTGCGCAGGTCGACGGCCAGCAGAATTATGATCGCGATCATCTGCACCGTGGTTTTAACTTTACCCAGGTAGCCCACTTTAACCAGATCGCGTTGATTACAACTTGCCATCCATTCACGCAATGCTGAGACAAATACTTCTCTGGCAATAATGAGAGCAACGGGCAGCACGAACCAGGGACTGGTGAAATTTGCGGCTAACAGAACGAGGGTCATCACCACCAGCAATTTATCCGCTACCGGGTCGAGAAAGGCGCCAAATGCTGAGGTTTGATTGAGCCTGCGGGCCAGGTATCCATCCAGCCAGTCAGTGAGACTGGCGATTGCGAATAGCGCTGCAGCCATTAGATGCCCCCAGCGCCAGGACGAATAGTAGACAATCAGGATTAACGGCACCATAAGTACTCGGGACACACTGACCAGATTGGCTGTATTCATTAGTTCTGACTCCTTTTGAACAGAGCTAAGTCTACTCGCTATGCAGCCAGGCATAAATATCTTCTGCCAACTTTCTGCTGATCCCGGTGACCTCAGTCAGTTGATCTTCGCTGGCGCGCAGAATCTCCTGCTGACCACCGAAGTGGCGGATCAGCTCCCGGCGGCGTTTGGGGCCCAGCCCTGGAATTTGTTCCAGCACTGAAGTTCTGCGGGTTTTAGCGCGGGCGGCGCGATGACCGGCTATCGCAAAACGGTGTGCTTCGTCGCGTATCTGCTGTAACAGGTGCAGGGCCACAGACTCGGTTGGCAACGCAATCTCTCGCACACCTCCGGGCGTTGCCAGAAACAGTGTCTCCTGCCCTGCTCTGCGGCTGATGCCTTTGGCAATGCCCAGCAGCTGCACACCGCCCAACTGACAGCGAGCCAGCACTTCTTCGGCCTGACTAAGCTGACCCTTGCCACCATCAATCAGCAGAATGTCGGGAACTTTTGCATCAGCGCCTGCTTCAGCAATCTTAGAGTAGCGCCGCGTCAACACCTGGTCCATCGCCGCATAATCATCGCCTGGCGTGATGCCATTGATATTAAAGCGACGATATTCGGATTTCACTGCGCCATTGCCATCGAACACCACACAGGAGGCTACCGTGCTTTCACCGCTGGTATGGCTGATGTCAAAGCATTCAATGCGCTGCGGCAGAGATTCCAGATTCAGTGCCAGTTGCAGCTCTTCGAAGCGCCTGGCGGTGTTCTGCTTGTTGCTGATGAAACCTTGCAGGCTTTGCTCCGCGTTGGTCAGCGCCATCGACAGCCATTTGGCGCGATGTCCGCGTACCGATGCGCTGAGCTTAACCACATGCCCGGCGCAGTACTGCAACGCCTGCGTCAGTTGCCGGGTTTCCGGCACTGGCGTATTCACTATCAGCTCTTTAGGGATATTGGCGCCATTGTCTTCGCGTACATAGTACTGAGCGATAAAGGCGGCCAACAAATCCGCCGGAGATTCCGCCAGTTTCCAGCTCGGGAAAAAGTTCTTGCTGCCAATCAGGCGGCCGCCACGGATAAATATAATGTGCACGCAGACGTAGGCGGCAGAAGCAACGACTGCCAGCACATCGGCATCGCTGCCCTGATCAGCTACATATTGCTGCTCGTGGATACGGCGCAGATCAATGATCTGGTCACGCACCTGAGCAGCCTGCTCGAAGGCATGCTCTGCGGCTTTAACTTCCATCTTGCGCGTCAACTCCTGGATCAACGCATCGCTCTTGCCATTAAGAAACAATGTTGAGTAGTGCACGTCCTGAGCATACTCATCCGGAGAAATTTTGCCCACACAGGGTGCTGTGCAGCGGCCTATCTGATGCTGCAGACAGGGGCGCGAGCGGTTGCGGAAATAGCTGTCTTCACACTGCCTCAATTTGAATACTTTCTGCAGGATGCCAAGACTCTCCCTTACTGCACTGGCGCTGGGATAAGGCCCGAAGAAGGTGGCATCGCGCTTGCGACTGCCACGGTAAAATGCCAGCCGTGGGTATTCATCACGACTGGTCAGCAGAATATAGGGATAGGACTTATCATCGCGTAGCATGATGTTGTATGCCGGACGATATTTCTTGATCAGACTCTGCTCAAGCAGCAGCGCTTCGGTCTCGGTCCGGGTGATAGTAATTTCGATATTAACGATTTTGGCAACCAGTGCCATGGTTTTGGTATCGAGACCGGACGCACGGAAATAGCTGGCTACGCGCTTCTTCAGGTTCTTCGCTTTGCCAACGTAGAGGATACCGCCCTGGTCATCGAGCATGCGGTAGACGCCCGGGCGGCTGCTCAGACTTTCCACCAACAGCTTCAAATCTGTAGCGGGAGTAACAATTTCAGTAAGGCTCATAACATCGAGATCATATCAACCGGATCGGCTCTGCAAAGGCCATGTTTTACAGCAAGCACTACCAAGGAGGAATCATTTTTGATCGCAAGCTTCTCGAATATCCGGTAGCGGTAGCTGTAAATTGTCTTTGGACTGAGGCTCAGATTATCAGAAATAGTGTTAATTGAGTTGCAGTCAATTAACATCAGCGCCACCTGTAGTTCGCGCTCAGACAAAGCATCGAACGGTGTTCTCTCATTATCGACAGTATCCATCACCATGCGGGTTGCCAGCCGATGCGTGATATAGCGCTGACCGATATAGACCGATCTGATAGCGCGCATCAGCTCGATGATGGAAACATTTTTACTGAGAAAGGCGACTGCACCTGCGCGCAGCATACGGGTAGGTATTAGACCGGCTTCTATCGCCGACATTGCAATGATGCGAACATTGGGATAAAGACGGACTACGCGTTGAGTGATCTCCATGCCGCTCATACCCGGCATGGTGACGTCCATCAGGACTACGTTGGGGGCTGCGGTAGCGGAGAAATCGCGCAGTAAACGCAGTGCTTCTTCACCGGAGGCTGCCTGAGCGATTACATCCATATCAGGCTCATCACGGATAATTCTGGCGATACCACATCGGACTAGCTCATGGTCATCAACCACCATCACTCTAATCACTGGGCTTAGCACCTCTGCATTCAGGACGACAAATTGGCTCATCCGTTTTCATCGGTATTCTACTGATGCAACCATAAAACTCTAGTGAATTTATCAATCCGGTGCCACTGTTGCGGTAAGAACTGCAGGGCAATTTCAAATTTGCGAACTGTGTCACAGTATTCGATTAAATTATCGACATCCGCGCCATTTCAGAGCGCTCGCACTATAAAGCAATGGCACTAAAGCACGCGCACTTCTGCTTGCAGTTGTATCCCAAATGTTGTCGCTATCGATTCACTGATGCTCATCGCCAGATCCAGCACCTGTTGACCGCTGCCGCCACCGTGGTTTACCAGCACCAGCGCTTGCTCGGCATGCACTCCAACCGCACCAAGCCGCTTACCCTTCCAACCCGATTTTTCAATCAGCCATGCCGCAGGAATCTTGATGAACTCTCGATTTCCGAGGCTATGTTCAGAGCTGTTCTCAGCATTCAACGCATACGAGGGCATGTCGGGATATCTTTCGAGTAACACCCTGTAATGCTCGACAGAAATGACAGGGTTCTTGAAAAAGCTGCCTGCATTTCCGAGTACCGCGGGGTCCGGCAATTTGCTGCGCCGTATTGCGCATACCGCCGCAAACACATCGGCGGGCGTTATTGGCTGGGTATGGTGCGCCAGTGCAATTTGCAGGCTGCCGTAGGCCGTGCTGGTGCTGGGCTCAGTCGCAAGTCGACAACTGACCGATAAAATCACCGCACGATTTTTCAATTCCTGCTTAAAGATACTGTCGCGATAGCCGAAGCGGCACTGTTGTAAATTCATGCTGACTATCTCTCCGCTTTCAATCATCAGCGCCGTCAACTCGACAAAGAAATCTTTTAATTCGACGCCATAAGCGCCGATATTCTGCACCGGAGCGGCACCTGCACTGCCGGGAATAAGTGCCAGATTTTCAAGCCCGTAATAACCATGCTGCAGGCAGTAACTGACGAAATGATGCCAGTTCTCCCCCGCTGATGCGGTAACAATGACTGAACATTCTTCGGCAGCGGATGTTTGTATACCCCGCATCGCAATATAAATAACCAGACCCGGAAAATCCTGAACAAATAACAGGTTACTGCCACCACCCATAACCAGCACCGGGACGTCAAGCTGCGTTGCAGCAGCAAGCGCCTGCCGTAATTCGTCGACATTATGCACTGCGGTAAAATAACGGGCACGCACGCTTATTGCGAAACTGTTGTATGCCTGCAGCTCATAATTTTCCAGTATCGCCATGTGACTTCGCTTACGCTCCGGCAAATAATTCGCGCACGGCGGCGAGATCTTCCAGAGTATCAACTCCGGGCGGCATTTTTTCAGGAGCCTGAGTCAGATGAATGCGCACACCGTTATACATGGCGCGCAATTGTTCTAGCCTTTCGCTAACTTCCAGTGGCGCCTGCGACCATTCTACGAACTGATTGAGGGTCTTTACGCGATAACCATAAATGCCGATATGGCGTTTCGGTCGAGCGCTGCTGATCAGTTGTGGGTGCTCTGCATCAAATAATGCTGCTAGTGCTTCAGGGGAATACCAGGGTATCGGCGAGCGACTGAAATACAGTGCAAAGCCTTCTGCATCGGTAACCACTTTGACAGCATTGGGATTACGGAACTCTGCTGCGCTGTGAATCAGTTCATACATGGAACTGATCCCGGCATTTGAAAAGGTCTCCAGACTTTCGGCTACCTGATCGATTGCAAGCGGTGGAATCAACGGCTCATCACCCTGAACATTGACCACAATATCCTGCTCTGCCAGGCCCAGCTGCGTCACTACTTCCTGAATACGGTCAGTACCGGATTCGTGGCTGCTGCTGGTCATACAGACGTTATCGGTGAATTGCCGGGCAGCCTCTTCAATGCGCGGGTCATCGGTAGCGATATAGACCGCACTGGCGCGACTGGCCATCGCACGCTGGTAGACGTGCTGTAACATCGGTTTGCCGCCGATATCCAGCAAGGGTTTGCCGGGTAACCGGGTAGATGCAAAACGAGCAGGAATCACCACAACGAATGCCATCAGCGCTTTTCCCGCTCTTCAGTCGTAAGATGACGTGCTTCCGCTTCCAGCATCACCGGAATCTGGTCGCGCACCGGGAATGCCAGTGCATCGGCGTAGCAGATCAGCTCAGCGGCTGCTCGATCATACTTGAGCGGCCCTTTGCAAATGGGACAGGCCAGTATGCTCATCAGTTTATGGTCCATTTCCAGGTTCTCTTATAATCGTTGAGTTATATTTTCGATCTCGCCCACTAACTTCGCGACAAAATCTGAATCAAGCTGTGCTTCCAGCGCAAGGTACCAGCAGTTCTCTCCGGCGAACGAACTGCATTTAACCGCATCCTTTTCGGTCATCAGCACGATGGCGTTATCGCCGAACTGCAGGTCCTGTTCAGTGAAATTATAATGGTCAGGAAATGGATGGTACACCGCATCATACCCCAGCGAGCTGACCGTGTTGAAGAAGCGCTGCGGGTTACCAATACCGGCCAGCGCATGCATGACTTGGGCAGGGGCGCCGTTTTCGACAGCCGCTAATGCCGACAAGGCCTCCAGTTCCATACGCTCAGCACTGCGCACATTCATCCAGCACAAGGGCTGCAACTGCATCATTGTGCAATCTTTGGTCTGCTTCCGATACCGATCG
>JBDNGQ010000187.1:0-4415 GCA_041689205.1 Pseudohongiellaceae bacterium
AGCCAGCGGAACAGCCGACGCAGCTCCGCGCGGAGGATGCCGTGATTCGGCAGCCCGGCGAAGAGCGCCTCCACGGTATCGAGCACTACGCGCTTCGCTCCGATGGAGTCAATGGCGTGACCGAGTCGGATGAAGAGCCCTCCGAGATCATACTCGCCGGTCTCCTCGATCTCACTGCGCTCGTTTGGGCGGAACCTGACTAGCCAAGAGGGTTCTGGTCCATGGGCCCGATCGACGCCCATCCTAGCAAGGCACAGGTGAATCGGCAATTCCAGAATTTCATTCTGCAAAAATAAGCAACTGACTCTGCGTCATCTTTCGTAATCAGATTGGAGAGGGCTTCGCAGGTCTCTGCGTATGGTGCGTAGTTCAGGTACTTTGGCTGATACTGTTCAGCGTATTTGTCAAATGTGCTGACCGTGGCTTCCAGTTTTTCCACGCTACATATCCTCTGGGCTGGCGATCGATTTGGAGCAGGTGAGAATAGTATCCGTAATTCAAAATTCCGACGACGATACAATTGCTTTAAACAGGCTGGAGAGCAGTACCATTGCCTTCAACGAGGACGGGGTCGTTTCGATCCGGGATACAGATAGGTGCTTACGTGAATGGCTCAGAAATGGAGGTTATAAAATCCAGCAGCCCCCGCAAACGCGCCAGAGGGCCGTGGAAATTCCGGTAACAGAAGTGATGCTATTTCCGCGTGATCAACATATAGAGTCCAGCGATAGCTGCTACCGCACCTGCTATAAGATATAGCATGGTTTCCTGGGTGAAACGTCCAGTCACAGCTTCAGTTAACTGCTCGCCGACAGACTCGGTTGATTGCCAACCGAAGAAAAGCAGTATTAATCCGACCACAAGCAGCACAATGCCTGATAGTTGTTGATTTCCCATAATTTTTCTCCGTTGTGACTTCTGATCATACACTTCATTAAGGAAAAGTGCGGAGATAAAACCTACTAAAATATTCTGATGGCGAGGCTTTCAGGAGGCGTTGATCAGTACAAATCTGTTCAGTGCGTTCTGACCAGGCGCAACAGCCGGACATCCACGGTCACTGAAAGTTCGGTGAGCAGTGCAGCTTCTGCGCGACCCTCAGCACTGGCGCGATAAAGATGCGGGGTCATGGCCAGCAGATCGGCGATCTGTTCGGCGCTGCTGAGCTGCAATGGATAAGACACGCTGTCGCTGCTCAGCGTGCTGAAGCCCGGCGGGGCAGTGATGACGGCACGGGGGTCAGGTTTTAAGGATGGATAGATAATTTCGCGCAATTCGCGCAGATGGTCAGGCCCGGCATCAACTTGTAATAACACGCCGTCCGGTTGTAAAACCCGTGCAAATTCCGCATAAACTGGAAATCCAAACAGACACAGAATTCGATCCACTGAGCTGGATTGCACAGGCAGATTGGCGTTGCTGCCCACCACCCAGCACGGCTCCCGCTGTTGTTTTGCTGCAGCAATAATGGCCCACTTGGAAATATCCAGACCCAGCACCGCCAGGGTCTGCTCAGCATGTATCGCGCCGGCCAGTTCGCGCAGATAGTAACCCTCGCCGCAGCCTGCATCGAGACAGCTGAGGCTGGCATTGTCGGGGAGATCAGCAAGCACGGCCTGGTTCACCGCGGCAGCAATCGGCTGATAGGAGCCGCCGTTCAAAAATCGGCTGCGAGCGGCGACCATCGCCTTACTGTCGCCGGGGTCACGTGAGCGTTTGTTCTGGACCGGCAACAGGTGGATATAGCCTTCACGGGCAATATCGAAACTATGGCCGGCGGCACATCGCCACAGTGAATCGACACGCTCCAGCGCATCACCATCGAGCGGACAGGTCAGTGCCTGAAACGCGGTAACAGTCATCCGGCATCCGGGCTTCGCCGCCGCAGCTCAAAGCCGCGCACAATCACATAGGCAATCAGCGCGACCACAAACACCACCAGATACATCCATGCAATGCTTTGCAGACTCGCGATTATGGTGCGATAGATCTCCAGCACCCAGCGCTCCATCGTCAGCTGCAGTACTTCCATCTCTACAGATTGCGCGCTGATGTAACGCTCCAGTTCATAAATCCGCACCCCGCCTGAAATGCCGACGACATAGGTGGCAAACATGACATAACGCTGCCATGCGGTGCTGATCTGATCCTGAATGATGCGGCTGAAGATCTCGCCAATCGGTTTTCGAAAAACCCGGGCAGCCGTATAAGAGACGGTCACTGACAGGCCAAAGGTAATGATCAGTAAGGTAAAAAACATTTTTCTTCCTTCTGCTTCAGCTGCGGCTGAGAGTACTACTAATGTTGGACTGCGCGTAGTGTTCAATCAGCATTCATCAGATATCCCGCGCTATCAGCAGTTTCATGATTTCATTACTGCCGCCGTAAATTTTCTGGATTCGGCAATCGATATACATTTTTGCTATCGGGTATTCCATCATGTATCCGTAGCCGCCAAAGAATTGCAGGCATTCATCGATAATTTCGCATTCCTTCTGCGTTGTCCACCATTTCGCCATGGCCGCAGTGGTGGCGTCCAGTTTGCCTTCAGCCAGTTTCATGGCACAGTCATCAACAAATACCCGTGCAATTTTAGCCTCGGTATAGCGCTCTGCCAGTTTGAATTGGGTGTTCTGGAAATCCAGAATGCGTTTACCAAAGGCTTTGCGATCCTTGACGTATTCAGAGGTATATTTGAGCGCCATTTCCATCGCCACACAGGCGCTGACAGCGATAATCAAACGCTCCTGCGGCAACTGCTCCATCAGTTGAACAAAGCCACGACCTTCCTGATCTCCCAGCAGGTTCTCTACCGGCACTGCGACATCATCAAAAAAAACTTCTGAGGTGTCCTGCGCTTTCAAACCGATTTTGTCCAAATTGCGTCCGCGCCGGAAGCCCTCGAGATTATCAGTTTCAACCATGACCAGAGATACCCCTTTGCCACCTGCCGCAGGATCAGTTTTCACCACCACGCAAATCAGGTTGGCAAGCTGGCCATTAGTCAGAAAGGTCTTCTGACCATTGATTATGTAATTGCCGTTCTTTTTAACGGCGCTCGTCGAAACGGCCTGTAAATCTGAACCCGTGCCAGGTTCAGTCATTGCGATGGCAGCAACCATTTCACCGGTTGCCATCCTGGGCAGCCAGTGTTGCTTCTGTGCTTCACTGCCATAATTATTGATGTAATGCGCCACAATGCCCGAGTGCACAGAATTACCGATACCGGTAACGCCGCAGCGGCCCATTTCTTCGGCGATAACCATTTCATGTTTGAAACTGCCGCCGCCGCCACCGTATTGTTCAGGTATTGATGCGCAGAGGATGCCCGCTTCTCCGGCCTTGTACCACGCGTCGCGGTCAACACAACCCTGGGCATCCCATTTCGGGACCAATGGCACGAACTCTTTTTGATAAAATTTTCTGACGGAATCGCGCAGTATCAGCAGCTCTTCATCCATCCACGGTGGGGTGTAGTTTTCAAACATCGTGCCTCCGGTAAAGCAGTGTGCAGCGGGTTCTTATAAAAGGTTGATTAAGGGTTGCAGACAATGTTTTTACGCTACCTTGCAGCCATACGAATGCCGGCATCCAATCGGATTACTTCGCCATTCAAATAGGTATTGCGCACGATATGCGCGGCGGTCTCGGCAAATTCAGCAGGCAGTCCCAGCCGTTTAGGAAACTGTGGCATCGCGGCCAGTGAGTCTTTTACTTCCTGAGGCAGCGAATTAAGCAGGGGGGTTTCAAACAATCCCGGTGCGATAGTCATGACTCGAATACCCTGACCGGCGAGATCACGCGTAATCGGCAGCGTCATTGCAGCAATTCCACCTTTTGAAGCGCTGTAAGCCGCCTGACCGACCTGACCGTCGTAAGCAGCAACCGAGGCCACATTGATAATGACGCCACGCTCACCCTGAGATGCAGCCGAATCATTGTGTTGCATGACCTCAGCACACAGCCGCAGAACATTAAAAGTGCCGATTAAATTCACCCGCACCACCCGTGCAAATTTCTCCAGTGGCATAGGCCCATCGCGGGAAACCGTCTTATTGGCACCGCCAATACCGGCACAATTGACATTGATATGAATCGTCCCAAACTGCTCGCAGGCTTTGCTCACCGCAGCCTTCACCTGATCTTCATCGCTGACATCACCAGCCGCCCAGCCCGCAGCACTGCCGATGGTCTCTGCGGCATTGCGCACTCGCTCAGCGTCGAGATCAAACAAAAACACGCTGGCGCCTGCAGCAACAAAATTCTCTGCTGTCGCCAGGCCCAGCCCGCTGGCCCCGCCAGTAATGAATGCTGTTTTACCGCTTAGTTCCATAAACCCTGCCTCTGTCTCATTTTGCAAAGGCCACAGAATGAAAGATCAGTGGCGCAAAATCAAGACACAATAGTGTTCGCCT
>JBDNGQ010000188.1:0-14628 GCA_041689205.1 Pseudohongiellaceae bacterium
ACCTTTCTCATGAACCATCTGCCGTGAAATACGGTTGAGCTTATTGATCGTCTCAATCATGTGCACAGGAATTCGGATGGTACGCGCCTGGTCAGCAATAGAGCGCGTAATAGCCTGTCTGATCCACCAGGTGGCGTAGGTTGAGAACTTGTAACCGCGACGGTATTCAAACTTATCCACTGCCTTCATCAGACCGATATTGCCTTCCTGAATCAGATCCAGGAACTGCAGGCCACGGTTGGTGTATTTTTTAGCAATCGAGATAACCAGACGCAGGTTGGCTTCCACCATTTCCTTCTTGGCGCGGCGTGATTTCGCTTCGCCGATCGACATATTGCGATTGATCTCTTTAACTTCGGCCACGGTCAGACCGCTGTCTTTCTCCAGAGTGCGCAGTTTGCGCTGAGCGCGGACGATTTCAACCTGCAGACTTTCCAGTGCCGGTGACCAAGGGCTACCTGATTTAATATGATTTTTAATCCAGTCTTCATCAACTTCATGGCCTGGGAAGGTCTCTACAAAGACTTTTCTGGGCATGGCGGCATTGCGAACACACAGGGTCATGATGGTGCGCTCATAACGCCGCACACGCTGCAATTCATTGCGAACTTTAGTCAATAGCGGCTCAAACTGTTTAGGGGTCAGCTTGAAGGTTTTGAACACATCGCCAAGTTTTTCAAGCTCAACCACCGTCTTTTTATTAGAGCGACCATGCTTGCTAATCGCCGCTGCAGTTACTTCAAATTGTTCGCGCAGTTCCGTAAAGCGAATTCTGGCTTCTTCAGGATGGGGTCCTGAAGCGGCTTCATCTTCCGTGGCGAGTGCAGAATCATCGTCATCGTCATCGTTGTCAGTTTCGCTGGCCGCGGCGATTTCTTCGGGTTCTGGAATTTCCGCAGCAGGGATTTCGGCATCATCTGCTTCCAGATAGCCAGTGATAATATCGCTGAGTCTTTTCTCCTCAGTATCGACACCTGAGTATTCCTGAAGTATGTGAGAAACGGTGTCGGGGAAATGGGCCATCGCCTTCATCAGTTCACGCAGGCCCTCTTCGATACGTTTGGCGATAACAATCTCGCCCTCGCGGGTCAGCAGTTCCACCGTACCCATTTCACGCATATACATGCGCACCGGGTCGGTGGTGCGGCCAGCTTCATTCTCAACGGCAGCCAGCGCTGCAGCGGCTTCGGCAGCAGCAACTTCGTCAGTGTTGGAATCACCATCATTCATCAACAGCGTGTCGGCGTCAGGGGCGCTCTCGTAGACCTTGATACCCATGTCATTGATCATCTGAATGATGTCTTCAACCTGATCAGGATCTGAGATGGATTCGGGCAGGTGATCGTTCACCTCTGCATAAGTGAGGTAGCCTTGATCTTTACCTTTGGCAATAAGAGCTTTCAATCCGGATTGTGGCTCTGCGATTACGCGAATATCAGACATGGGTTCCCACTTGTGATCAGTGATAGATGAAAAACAGCCGGGCATTATAGCCCTATGTATGAGTGCTTGCCAGCAGCCGGGCCAAAAGTATTGTCGCGGCTCCCGTTATTCTGGTCTATCCAGCTCGGCCTTTACACTGGCTTTAAGCCGGGGCTTTAGCTGTTGCATTAAACGTTCTCTGTATTGGAGCTTCGCTGCATTTGCAATGATACTGTCAATAAGAAAGGTAAATTCGCCTTTTATTCCCACTTCCGGGGTAATTTTTTCATTTTTCATCAACTGAGTGAGCTGATTTCCCAGAGCAGTACCGTAACAGTGACCAAGCAAGGCGTAGGTGGTAATTGTTGGGTTATTGTTAACTAATTCCAGGAGTTCCAGCAGCAGATCTGTGTTTGTATCCTTGAGTTCGCGCAAGGGCTGCAAGTCCTGAGTAATGCTTAAGGCTATATCAGGGCAGTACAGTAATAATTCAATGGCTTTGACGCTCGCAGGCCTTTTGCTGGCCCGGATTCCGCTGGGAGTTGCAGGTTTCGCAGCGTGTGGCGGGCGATAACCGGACTCCATGGCATCATAAGCATCGTCAACAGGCTCTGGCGGATGGGGCCCGGCAGTGCCAGTGGTTTTATCAACAAGCAATTGATCTATAGTCTCGTTATCTACGCCGGTCAACTCGACCAGACGTTTTCGCATCAATTGTCTGAATATACCCGCGGGAAGCTGCTTCAAAAGAGGCGCGGCCAGCACAGCAAGACGTGCTTTGCCTTCCATGCTGCCCATATCCACCTGGCTGCCAAGGTGGTCAAAGAAGAAGTCTTCCAGATTGGTCGCCTTATCAATTTCCTCGCTGAAGTGATCTTTGCCGATCTTGCGCACCAGGGTGTCTGGGTCCTCACCGTCGGGCAGAAACAGAAAGCGCACTTTACGGCCGTCCTGCATCACCGGGAGAGTTGCCTGCAGTCCCCGCCATGCGGCTGTGCGGCCCGCTGCATCGCCATCAAAGCAGTAAATAACTTCGGGTACTACCCGAAACAGACGGTTCAGATGCGTGGTGTTGGTTGCCGTTCCCAGCGTTGCGACCGCGTAATTAATGCCATGCTGCGCCAGCGCCACCACATCCATATAACCTTCAACCACAAGCATTCGACTCAGTTGCGATTTACTTTTGCGGGCTTCGTACAAGCCATAAAGTTCCTGCCCCTTATGGTAGACCGGCGTTTCAGGTGAATTCAGATATTTAGGTTTATCATCACCCAGAACGCGGCCACCAAAAGCAATGACACGGCCGCGGTTATCGCGGATTGGAAAGATGATGCGATCGCGAAAACGATCATAGTGGCCGGGCGTGTGTTCTTTGCCCTGCTCGGCAGCACGCTCAGCATCACGTTCAATCACCAGTCCGCCTTTCACCATCAGATCGGTACTAACGGAGGCGGTGCGCAGATGTGTCAGCAGATTATCCCAGCCCGGTGGCGCAAAACCGATACCAAATTGTTTAGCAATCTGGCCGGTTAAGCCGCGTGCTCTTAAATAGTTAACAGCTTTTTGCTTGCCGGGGTGCTGGCGAAGTTGTTGCTGAAAGTATACGTCTGCTCTTCCGAGTACAGTCAGCAGTTGCTGATTTTCACTGTGCTGTTGCTCCTGCTCGCGGTTTTCCTCGCGTGGCACCGTAAGGCCATAATCGGTGGCCAGACTCTCCACCGCCTGCGGGAAGTCCTTATTGTCATATTCCATGACAAAACCAAGCGCATTGCCACCAGCGCCGCAGCCGAAGCAATAGTAAAACTGCTTTTCTGGTTGAACGCTGAACGAGGGGGACTTTTCTTTGTGAAAAGGACAAAGAGCAGAATAGTTTTTGCCGGTTTTGCGCAGTTTTATGCGCTTGTCGATCACGTCGACAACGTCGACCCGACTGAGCAGATCATCGATAAAATTTTGTGGGATTAGCCCTGCCATCAGGTTTGATACCACCAGGCGAGAAAGTTAAAACTTCTGGAACAATCTGGTACGGGCTGACTCAGTTTGCAGCCAGCTGTGCCTTGATCATCTGACTGACTACGCCCATATCAGCGCGGCCTGCAACCTGGGGTTTCACGGCAGCCATCACCTTGCCCATGTCCTGCACGCCCGTGGCACCGGAGCTGGCAAGGGCTGAGCGCACAATTGCCTGCAATTCCTCATCGCTCAGCGCGGTGGGCATAAATTCCTGCAGCACAAGGATCTCAGCGCGTTCAATCTCGGCCAGATCTTCACGGTTACCACTGACAAATTGCTTCACAGAGTCGCGGCGTTGCTTGATCATTTTATCAAGCAGAGACAGCACTCGGGTGTCATCGGGATCAATGCGCTCGTCAACTTCAATCTTTTTGATTTCGGAAAGGGCAAGCCGGACAGTGCCCAGTCGGGCTTTGTCTCTGCTCCGCATGGCGTCTTTCATCGCCTCGGTAAGCCTTTGTTTCAGTTGACTTTCTGCCATTTTTACCGGCTCAGGAAGCAATCAATAGAAGCGTTTGGTTTTTTTGTTGTCGCGTGACAGCTTTTTCAGATGACGCTTAACAGCGGCAGCAGCTTTACGCTTGCGGGCTGAAGTTGGCTTTTCATAGAATTCTTTACGACGTACTTCTGCAAGAACACCAGCTTTTTCGCAGGACCGCTTGAAGCGCCTTAAAGCCACGTCAAATGGTTCGTTCTCTTTAAGTTTTACCATTGGCATAATTTAGGAACACCTTCCGTTTATCTCAGTTAACTTGATGAAATCAGGGCCGCATATGTTAATGTGCAGCGTTCAGAAAAGCAAAGCCTATATTTGACTGATTTTTGGAAGGTGATAAATGCGAGTCCTTGGCATTGAAACATCCTGTGATGAAACCGGAGTGGCAGTTTATGACAGTCAGCGGGGACTGCTGGCGGATTGCCTCTACAGTCAGATAGAAATGCACGCAAAATATGGCGGCATAGTTCCAGAACTGGCGTCACGGGATCATATCCGTAAGACGCTGCCAATGATACGTGAAGTTTTAGCCCTGGCTGGTACTGAGATCAAGGAACTGGAGGGTATTGCTTATACTTCAGGTCCGGGTCTGATGGGGGCGCTGCTGGTGGGTGCCTCGCTGGGACGGGCGCTCGCGATGGGGCTCAATATTCCAGCTATCGGTGTTCATCATATGGAAGGCCATCTGCTGGCTCCGATGCTTGAAGCCGATCCTCCGCAGTTTCCGTTTGTTGCATTGCTGGTCTCCGGCGGACATACCCAACTGGTGGAAGTAAAGGGTATTGGCCTTTATCGCATGCTGGGCGAATCGCTGGATGATGCGGCCGGGGAAGCCTTTGATAAAGTTGGCAAGATGCTCGGTCTGGCTTATCCAGGCGGTCCGCGAGTGGCAGCACTGGCAGAGGCTGGCACGCCTGGACGCTTCACATTTCCGCGTCCGATGACTAACCGACCAGGCCTGGAGTTCAGTTTCAGTGGTTTGAAAACTGCAGTGCGAAATACGCTGGCAGAGCAGGCGGCACTGAGCGCATCGGGTGTCGTTGATGAGCAGACCAAAGCCGATGTGGCCATCGCATTTGAGGAAGCCGTGGTGCAAACGCTGGTAATTAAATGCCGCCGAGCCTTGGAGGCGACCGGCATGAAGTCGCTGGTAATAGCCGGGGGCGTCAGTGCTAATCAGCGTCTGCGCGTGGTGCTGCAGGAGATGGTGGATAAACAGCGCTCCAGGCTGTTCTATGCGCAAAATCGCTTTTGTACAGATAATGGTGCAATGATCGCGTATGCCGGCTGTCAGCGTCTGCTCGCCGGTCAACACGATGATCTGCAGATTATCACGCGTGCCCGGTGGTCGCTGGAAAGCCTGCCGCCACTGACCGTTTCCGGATCGACCACTGCATCGACGTCGGCATCGCCG
Organism: Pseudohongiellaceae bacterium; assembly: GCA_041689205.1. Taxonomy (GTDB): domain Bacteria; phylum Pseudomonadota; class Gammaproteobacteria; order Pseudomonadales; family Pseudohongiellaceae; genus JAVVEG01. The sequence continues at coordinate 5,346 of JBDNGQ010000188.1, forward strand.
CCCGCACAGCAATAACAGGAAAATCATGGATATCGTTTATATAAAAGAATTGCAGATTGAAACCATCATCGGCATTTACGACTGGGAGCGGAAGCAGAAACAAACAGTAAGTCTGGATCTGGATATGGGCGCTGATATACGCCCAGCCGCAGCCAGCGAAGACATTGCGATGGCGCTGGACTATAAGGCAGTGTCGAAGCGCTTGATTGCTTTCGTTGAGAACAGTGAGTTTCTGCTGATTGAGACGATGGCAGAGCAGATTGCAGCTATTGTGCTGGCTGAGTTTTCAGTCCCCTGGCTGCGCCTGCGGGTCGGTAAACCTGGTGCGGTAACAGGAGCCAGAGATGTGGGCGTTATTATTGAACGAGGCCGGGAAATTGACACCGTCAGATAAAGTGATAATGAATACAGTCAGCTTGAGCATCGGCAGCAATCAGAACGCCGAGCATTATATTGTCAGCGCGTTGAATGCTCTGCGGCAGCGGTTTCTCAAACTGACCGTCTCATCTGTTTATGAAAGCGTCGCTGTGGGTTACGCCGGGAATAATTTTCTCAATCTGGTGGTGGTGCTGGATACCGCTGAATCGCTGGGCAGCCTCGCTGGTTTTCTGAAACAACTGGAGGATGACAACGGGCGCAGGCGAGAGCAGTCCCGGTTCAGTTCGCGTACTCTGGATGTCGACATTCTGACCTATGGGGATCTGGAGGGAGTGCATGAGGGGATTGTGCTGCCACGGCCCGAAGTAACGCAGAACGCGTATGTGCTGTGTCCCCTGGCAGAAGTCGGAGGTCAGTTGGTGAATCCGCAGTACCAGTTGAGTTATGCCGATCTCTGGCAGCAGTATGACAAGCGCCGCCAGAAATTATGGTCGATTGATTTTTTCTGGGGAGGACAGCGCATATCCGCCGCTGCCCCCCTCATTCCTGCTTAACCCTTGCTCAGTAACCGCTTCCATAAATATAAACGCTTACGGCATCTGAACAATTTTGCTGCATCAGGCAGACCCTTCTACCGGCCCTTTAGCGGCATCTTCCATGCGCTCTGAGGCTGTGGGCTTTCTTTCCGGCACAAATACCTGCGGACCGACAATTAACAGAATAGTGACCAGACCCACTAACAGTCCAATCCAAGGCTCAAACAGTGATAAGGCGATCGCGGTTAAGACCATGGCGCCGCGTTCGGTATTATCTTTAACCAGAGAAAGCGACAGGGTGGCACAGGCAAAACCGGTCAAAATAAGGGTGACGGCCAGCGCAATCGGAAGCAGCGGTTGCAGCAGACTTACAATCGGCAACACAATAAACAGCACCGGTACGCCAAGTACATAGTAACTGCTGATGCCATCGTACAAGGAATCCATCTTGTCACGGCCCTGCACCCAGCGCTTGAGGATTACTACCTGGACACCCGTCCATAGAATCCCCTGGGTGCCAAAGAACGGGGCTACAATTGACATCGCCACATTGCGGATACCGGTGGAGAGGTGAGCGCGGGTATTATCGATCTCGATTTTCTCATCATTGCGTAAGGCTCTGGCGTTATTAACCATTTCATCACCAGTAACCAGGTCGCCGAAGAACAGAATATAAGTGATGATTGCCAGTGGCATGGATTTCAGCATCAGTTCAAAAGAGGGCCAGCCAATCACCATTGGCGAGGCTTTTTGCCACAGCGTTGTGGCATTGCCAACCACATCCAGCAGACCGGTGCGAATGACAAAATCAAATTCGTTGGTGAAGAAACCAACTATACCGGCGACAACAAAGGCTGGCAGTAAGCCATAGCTGGCCAGTTTCTGCAGCGGAGTGAAGCGGGCTGCCATCGCCTGGAATGGTTTTGAGAAGGTGAGAAACATACACAGAGCCAGCGCGGCACTTGCCGCAATGGGAGCCTGAGCCAGCGCATTGGCGGGGTCGCTCAGATCAAATACGCGCAGGAACGCTGCAATTGCTGCGCCGAGAATGATCCCGCCTTTAAGTACATTGGGCACCCAGTCCACCAGCTTAGCTCCCAGCCCCGTCAAGCCCAGGATGATCAGGATTGCGGCGAAGTTCAACGATAGCGCAGTCATTGCCTGGAACTGTTCAGCGTGCGTGCCACCGGTGCCCAGCACGAATGCAAATACAAAGGGCAGAGCCGGCGTCAGCCAGCCTGGCGCATAGGGATCGCCAAAGAAAAACCACGAGGCCGAAATAAGCAGGCTGTGGAACATGCTCATAACCACGGCTTCTTCAAAGGTAAGGCCGAAAGAGGCGGTGAGCAGAGGAACCAGGGCAAGGCCCGTTGCTCCGGCAACAGCGAAGCCCTGCAATAATTCGGGAATGGCAACGCGCAGATGAACAAAGGGTATGCGGAGCGTAAACGGCCCCCATTTAATGCCAGGTTGAACAGCGCCGGGAATGCGGGTCTTGGCCATAGTATCGCTCTCTTGATGAGTGTAATTTGTGAGGTAAGAACTTTATACAGCAAGCTTAATGTTGCGGCAAAAAGAATTGATCACGAACGGCTTACAGTTTTTGGTGCACATGTTCGGCAAGTCCAACGCCCGCCTCAGACATGGTGAGATAAGTCTGGTCTGCGCCAGCGCGGACAATTTTTGCGGCATCATCATCATGCATGCTGTGAGAGACAATCAAGCCATCAAAGCCGCGCTGCCGTAATTTCGTGGCGGCGATTATTTTGGCCTCGGTTTCATTGATGGTAAGGATGACCGCGCGCACCGAACCCATATCGAGGCTCTGCCAGAAAACCTGATCTTCGGCATCCGCAAAAAAAACATTGTGACCGAGTAAGTTATGTAATTCGACGCGCGCGGGATCTGAATCAAGCCCAACCAGTCTGCATTTATCTTTAAGGTGATCGTAGGCAGCCGAACCGGTGCGGCCCAGTCCCATAATCAGCACCTGTGCATCGCCGAGCGATACCGGTTGCTCGTCCGGGTGACGAGTGTCGCGTTCAAACGGAATTAATCTGCCTGCCAGGCGCTCATACAGCGGGTGCGCAAAACGATTGATCGGTGCACTGACAACAAAAGAAAGTGCTGCGGTAAGTGCCAGCGGAACCAGCCACTCCGGAAGCACAATGCTGGCCACAATTAAGCCAAATTCACTGTAGTTGCTAAGACTGAGACTGGACAGGAATGCGCTGCGTGCACGCAGTTTGAAGCCGACCAGTAAAAAGAAGAACAGGGCACCTTTAAGAGGCAGCAGGGCGATCATGATCAGCGCAAATACCCAGGCATCTTTATCTGGCAGACCATTTATCCCAATCTGCAGGAAAAAGCCCACCAGGAAAAATTCCTTAATACTCCATAAGGACTTGGCTACCTCACCTGCCCGTCGATGTTTTGCCAGTAGTGCACCAAAGACCAGCGCGCCAAGTTCAGAACTCAGGCCGACCAGTTCAAAGCCATAGCCGCCAATTCCGAGTGCAAGCAGCAACCCAAACAGGACCAGCAGGTCTTCATGACCGCTGGCATCAAGCAGGCGATACAGTATGGGGCGAGTAAGAGGCAGTGCGAATACCAGCAGCGCCCAGGGGGAAGGTGTCGTCCCGCTGGCGAAGCTGATAACCACCAGCGCGATAAGATCCTGGATGATCAGGATGCCAACGGTCACACGTCCATGAAATGCCCGTAACTCCCGTTTTTCCTCGAGGACTTTGGCTGCCAGCACGGTGCTGGAGAAGGCCAGGGCAGTGGCCAGCATCACGGCGGTAAAGACCGAAACAGACAGCAGCAGGTAAAGAGCCGGCGCCAGAAACAGCACAGAGAGTCCAAAGTGCAGCAGGCCGCCGCCGATTACTTCCGCCTGCACCAGATTGCGCAGATTAAGTTTCAAGCCAACTGAAAACAGCAGCAGCAGAACGCCGATATGCGCCACATGTTCCAGCACCGCGCTGGACTCAGCTGGCAATCCGAGATCGGTGGAGAAAGTGGAAATTGCGAAACCGGCAGCCAGATAGCCAACCAGTGAAGGTAGTCCGGCAAAGCGCATCAGCAGGCCGATGCTGAATGCAAATCCTATCCAGACTGCTTCGAGCAACATAGTAAATACTTGTCCCTTGGTTATTTTTTGTTCCCTGATTATCGCTCACGGATTCTACCTGAGCGAGCGGCCGCCATCTACTCTGATAATCTGGCCGGTTATGTAGCCGGCGTGAGCGAGAAACCAGACGGTTTGTGCTATATCGGCAGCCGCACCCAGGTGGCCAAGCGGAATGCTGTCCAGTATGCGCTGCTGTTCGGCAGAGGGGTTCGGAGAGGATTCTGGAGAAGGCTTTAGAGTGTGTGCGGGAGAGGATTGATGAGAGGATTCTGGCGAGTGTTCGGCCTCATCAGTTGATCCAGTTGCATGGGCAGGCCACAGGATCGCCCCCGGAGAGACACCGTTTACTCTCACGGCGGGTGCCAGTTCGCGAGCCAGTGTACGGGTCAGCATTTTTAGTCCGGCCTTGGCGATACTGTAAACGGGGAAACCGCGTAAACCGCTATCAGCATGTATATCAATGATGTTGATGATGCTGCCACTGCGCTGCTGCAGTGAGTCTGCCAGTGCCTGGCTTAGAAAAAACGCTGCTTTAACATTGCTGTTGATCAGATCATCCCAGTCCTGTTCAGAAACCGCAGGTAGCGGCGTTGCATAAAAGCTGCTGGCATTATTGATCAGCACATCGATACCTCCAAAACAGGCAAGTGCGTCCATGGCCAGTTGTTGAACCGCAGCCGAATCGTTCAGGTCTGCTTGCAAAATATGCACACTGTCAGCGCGCGCCGCGTTCAAGCGCCTGCACAGCAGGGTGGCTGCCTCAGTGGAATGATGATAATGAATAATGACCTGGTAGCCTTTGTCGTGAAACAACTCAGCGATGGCTGCACCGATGCGTTTGGCGGCTCCGGTGATCAGCACCACCGGCGCTTGTGGAGATGCAGACATAGTCAGGATTCCAGAGCGTGTTTAATAGCAGCCGTGCGATGTCTGGCGACCAGTTCGCGAATCTTCAGATCAAGCTTCTTGCGCGCAGCGGCATCGCCTGCATCCTGCTGGGACTGATCCGAGCCGGGCAACAGGTGATGCGTCTGCAACAAAGCGGTGATATCAATCTGCCGGGCTGCGGCAAATGCTTTACGCAGTAACTCGGCCTGCGGATAGTCGCGCTGTTCAAAGCCGGTTCGACCACGCGCATCCGCCTCGCAGCCAAGCAGAAACTGCTCCATCTGCTGCGGACGACGAAAGGCATCCAGGGCTTCCAGCAATCGGAGTACGGTTATCGGCCGCGCCTCCTGCAACTGATGACAACGCAGGTGATAGTGACAGACCAGTTTCGCAATTGCGGTATATTCTTTAGGAACCCGCAGTCGTTTGCCAATATCTTCAACCAGCGCAACGCCAAGATGCTCATGGCGATAATGGTGGGGCCAATCAGCCTCAGGGGTAACTCCTTTGCCCACATCATGCAGCAGAGCAGCATAACGGACTACCGGATCTGCACTCATGCCGCAGGCCTGATCGAGCGCCATCAGAGTATGTTCGCCAGTATCAATTTCCGGATGATATTGCTCAGGTTGTGGGATGCCAAATAGACGGTTCACTTCCGGAAGAATAGCCTGCAACGCACCGCATTTGCGCAAAGTCTGCACAAATACCACTGCTGAAGGCTCGCGCAAAGATTTCTCCAGTTCCTGCCAGATACGTTCAGCGGGCAGATGCTGAAGTTCTCCGCTAAGTACCATGTCGCTCATTAACTGCATGGTCTCATCCGCGATGCTGAAGCCTCTATCAGCAAAGCGGGCAGCAAAGCGGGCAACGCGCAAAACCCGCAGCGGGTCTTCAGAAAAAGCAGGAGAAACGTGACGTAATATTTTTTGTTGAAGATCGCGATAACCACCATAAGGATCGACTAAATTGCCTTCGGTATCCTGGGCAATCGCATTGATGGTCAGGTCGCGCCGCAGCAAATCCTCTTCCAATGTTACCGAGGGGGCAGCAATAACTTTAAACCCGGTGTGTCCGTGGCCACTCTTGCGCTCAGTACGCGCAAGTGCATATTCCTCTTTTGATTGCGGATGCAGAAATACCGGGAAATCTTTGCCTACCTGCAGAAAACCCTGTGCGAGCATCTCTGCTACCGTAGCGCCAACCACAACCCAGTCTCGATCTGAATTTTTCAGGCCGAGTAGGTTATCGCGTACTGCACCGCCAACCAGATAGACGTTCATGGTAGCTAACTCTGCTGCCTGTTTCGGAATAAAGGATTTAAACACTGAAAAGTCTGTGATCCTCCAGACGCATCATGGTCAGCTCGCGTCCCCAGACACAACCGGTATCCAGTGCAAACACATAAGGGTTATTAGTCTGACCTTCCAGTGCTGCCCAGTGCCCGAATAATATAATCGTTTCGGGCGTAATTTTCTCAAATTCATACCAGGGCTGGAATCCTTCCGGCGCGGCGGAAAGCCCTTCCTTCACCTGAAAGTTCATGGTGCCGCGGGCGTCGCAGAAGCGCATGCGGGTAAAATAATTGGTTATTGCCCGCAGCCGTTTATAGCCATGTAATTTATTGCGCCAGCGCTTAGGGCTATCTCCGTACATCTTATGGAGAAATGTTTTGAAATCCGCTCCCTGCAATGCGCTCTCGACTTCGGTGGCCAGTGCCAGGGCTTTGTTCAGGCTCCAGCGCGGTGCGACCCCAGCGTGAACCATTAGATACCCCTGCTGACCATGTTCCGTTTCCATGCATTCGTAATGAGCCAGTGGTTTGTGCCGCAGCCAGTCCGCAAGTTCTTCGCAGTCGCTGGCCTGCAACAATGTTTCAAGCGTATCTTTGGAGCGAGCGGGAGCGCAATCATAATAAATGGCAAGGAAATGCAGATCATGATTACCCAGCACAATGGTTGCTGAATCACCCAGATCGCGCAGATAACGCAGAGTGTCCAGAGATTTGGGGCCGCGGTTAACGAGATCTCCGACACACCACAGACGATCAATCCCGGCCGTGAAGTTGACGCTGGCCAGCAGCTTGAGCAAAGGTTTGTAGCAACCCTGGATATCGCCGATCACATAGGTTGCCATTTATGGAGACTGCCTGGGCTGCGGGCTGGGCAGCGGGTTAATGGACTGACCTGGGGCGGCAGAGCAGGAAAGCAGGGGTATGAGTTGCAAATTTTTCACCATTGGAACTCACCATTTCATAACTTCCCTGCATAGTACCAAACTGCGTGGGCAGGATGGCACCGCTGGTATAAACAAATTTTTGTCCAGGGTAGATTAATGGTTGCTGTCCAACTACCCCGGGTCCTTTCACCTCTTCAATATGATCATTATCGTCTGTAATTATCCAATGGCGTGACAGCAGTTTAACGGGCTGGTCGGTGTGGTTGAAAATGCCAATGGTGTACGAAAACGCAAACAAATGCTTTTCCGGGTCAGACTGTTCCTGCAGATATTGAGTAGCGACAGAAACCTCGATTTCATGAGTTATTTTCAATGCTGATCCTCCCCCAGGTTACCTGACGGAACTGCGCCCGCCGGAGTGGATGAAATTACGTTGCTTATTGTGACATAGTCCGCCACAGAAAGATTTTCCGGTCGCGCATTGGCATCAATTGATAATTGATTGAGTTGTTCAGCACTGATAAGCCCACGCAAACAATTGCGCAGCGTTTTCCGGCGCTGATTAAAAGCCGTTCGAACAACATTCTGAAAGCACCTCAGATCATCTGCGGGTAAGGGCAGCGTTTCATAGGGCGTCAGTCTTACGATAGCCGAATTAACTTTAGGCTGTGGCGTGAAGGCACCAGGCGGCACGGTAAACAGCGGTTCTATCTGACAATAGTACTGCGCCATGATCCCCAGCCGGCCGTAATGACTGTCGCCAACCTGCGCGGCCAGACGCTGCACCACTTCCAGCTGCAGCATAAAAATCATGTCTTTGATCAGCGCATGATAGCGAAATAAGTGGAACAGGCATGGCGTCGAAATGTTGTAAGGCAGATTGCCGATAATGCGTAAACGCTCTCCCGGCAGGACCAGAGGAGCCAGGTCAAATTTCAATATATCCGCCTGGTGCAGAGTAAATTCCGGAGTTTCACCAAGCGTCTGTTGCAGATAAGCAGCAAGATCTCTGTCCAGTTCAACGGCATCGATGCGTGCGCCACTGCCTGCCAACTGCCGGGTCAGTGCACCCTGGCCGGGGCCAATCTCAACAATATGATCTGCAGGCAGCGGTGCCACTGCAGCGATAATGCGTCTGATAATGTTTTGATCATGCAGAAAATTCTGGCCAAAGCGTTTACGGGCCTGATGCCGGAAAGGCTCAGGGCTGTCATTGTTGTCGTGCATGGTTCAATAGCTCCTGGCACTGGCACTGCTGCGGATGCGGGCAACCATGTGCAACGCAGTATCGATTGCGGTCAACAAACTGCCGCAGTCAGCGCCACCGGTGCCAGCAATATCGATTGCGGTGCCATGATCGACTGAGGTGCGAACGATGGGCAGCCCCAGGGTAATATTGCAGGCTTTGCCGAAACCTTTGTATTTAAGTACCGGCAAGCCCTGGTCGTGGTACATCGACACCACAGCGTCAGCATTATGAAGGTACTTTTGAGTGAACAGGGTATCTGCAGGAAGTGGACCAATCAGCCTTAAACCTTCTGCGCGCAGTTGATTCAGCGTCGGTTCAATAATGCGTATTTCCTCAGTGCCAAGATGACCGCCTTCGCCAGCATGGGGATTGAGTCCGCAGACCAGAATACGTGGTTGTGGTATGCCAAATTTGCTGCGCAGTTCTTCATCGAGAATAGTAATAACCTGATGCAGCAGCGGAGCCGTTATCGCACCGGCTACCTCGGACAGGGGCAGATGAGTCGTCACCAGTGCCACGCGCAAGCCTTCAGTTGCCAGCATCATCACGGTCAGCTTGCGCTTGCACAGCGCTGCCAGAAATTCGGTGTGGCCGGTAAATGGGATACCCGCTTCGTTGATGACACCTTTGTGTACAGGACCAGTCACCATAGCATCAAGCGTCTTGTTAACGCAAAGCTCGACAGCCATGGTAAGCGTTTGCAGAACATACGGCGCATTTGCCGGATTCAGATGTCCGGCGATGGATGGCTCAGACAGTGGCACTGAAAGGATACTGAAACTGCCCGCCGGGTCGACTACAGACGCACTCGGGTCGAACTCTTTGAGTTCATAGGGCAGATACAAAATATGCGCGCGCTGCTGCAGCAGATCAGGGTCAGCAATAATGACCACTTCGGTATCAGGTATTGGGTTCTGAATC
>JBDNGQ010000189.1:0-2381 GCA_041689205.1 Pseudohongiellaceae bacterium
AAATATTTAGGGGTATTGTGTCGAAAGATTGTTGTGCGCAAAGATAAAGTTGCGCAACGTCGCAGTGGACAGGAGGACTGAACAATGAAGCGTACGAGCGGCTACGATTTGTTCAAGCGCATTAAAGAACGCAGAATTAAGTGCCGATGGGCGTTATAACGACACAGCGCAGAACCTATGACAGGGAATAGGAAATGGCATCGATCAGCGCAATAAGCTAGTCAGTCGTTTAATTAGCAGGAACAGCAGGAAACGCATTAGTAAAAATGAGCATTAAGCAATAGACGACTGAACGAAACCAGGTGGGTCTTGAGACTTCAATACAAGCCTTACTTGATCACTGTTCAACACTACTAGTTTAAACGGAGTGCATAAAATGACAGTTATTAATACCAACGTATCAGCAACAATAGCCAGTAATTCACTGATGCGTAATGAGAAGGCTATGACCACAGCGATGGAACGTCTATCGACTGGCTTACGTATCAATTCAGCGAAAGACGATGCTGCCGGACTCGCCATTGCATCACGAATGACGTCACAAGTTAAAGGGTTGAATCAAGCTATTCGTAATGCCAACGATGGTATATCGATGATGCAGACGGCTGGCGGTGCCATGACTGAGGTGTCTAACATGCTGCAGCGTATGCGAGAGTTAGCTGTCCAATCGTCAACGTCAACCAACACTGCTGACGATCGCGCCACGCTGAACGCCGAAGTGCAGGAGCTGGTTACGGAAATCGACAGCATTGCTAAAAACACCTCTTTCAACAATAAGTCATTGCTTGATGGCACTTTTGGCAATCAAAACCTGCAGATTGGTTACCAGGCAGGCCAGACCCTTAGCGTCAGTATGAGCAGCTTGAGAACTAATTCTATTGGCGCAGGCGTTTCAACATCATTGTCGGCATCCGGCGATTTCGCTGCTCTCGCGGCGACCTTGGAAACTGCCCGTGACCTCAATTCGGGTGACCTGGTAATTAACGGTGTGTCAGTGGGAGCTACTGCCGACGTCGACGATTCACTCTCCGTGGATGCCAAGAGTGCAAGCGCCATCGCCGTAGTAGCAGCCATCAATAGAGTCAGCGACTCAACTGGCGTGCAGGCAACGGTTGGCACAACGATCTTAGAAGGCACAACAATGACGGCTGCCGCCTTGACGGGTACTGTCACGATCAACGGCGTGGCCACTGCAAGTATCACTACCACCGCTGACGCTGGCGCGAGCCGGGCGCTTGTTACAGCGGCCGTCAACCTTGTCAGCTCTCAGTCTGGCGTAAGAGCAGTAGACACAGGCAGCGATACCGGCGGTATCCAGTTCATTGCGGATGATGGGCGCAATATAACGGTTGCGTTAGATACTTTGACAGCCGCAGCCACTGGAGCTACAGTAGGCGTGCAATCTGGCTCTTACTCACTGCAAAGCAGGACCGGTGACAACATTACTATTTCATCGACGGCGGTAGCCAGCACAGCGTTGGCCAAGTCTGGGCTATCAGCGGGTACTTTTGGTTCTGGCACGGCAACGTTAACCAGCGCAACTCGTGCGACTGGAAATGCAGCACCTGCTGCGGCTACTACAGGGTTATTGGCACTGGGTGATGTGTCGATTAATGGGTCTTCCATTGCTGGCGCCGTATCAACGGACGACACTGCCTCAGACACGACAGCGACTTCGTCCACCAAGGCGGCAAGTGCTATTGCCACTGCTGCGGCTATAAATAGGTCATCTGAAACCACAGGTGTTACCGCAACCGCTAACGCCAATGTTATCGTGGGAACCGCATTCACGGCCACGGCAAGTGCGAATATGTTTGTAAATGGCGTTGACGTAGGCGCGTCACTGGCCGCCGATACGCGTGCGACTTTGGTGGTTAAAATCAACGCATTCAGCGGACAAACCGGTGTGGTTGCCTCGGACAATGGCACGGGCTTGACCTATACTGCGGCTGATGGGCGCAATATTTCTTTGGGAGCTACGGGGGGAGTCGCAGCGGGTATGGGTGTGCTCGTTGCAAACCTTGCCACGACCGCGACAACTGCGATATTAGCCAGCACCACCTATGGGTCTATCACACTGAGCTCGGATAGCGGCTTTACTGTTGATCGCGCCACTAATGCAAAGGCCTCCCTTAACGCTTTGGGCTTCAGTGCAGGCTCTTACGGCGCCGGAACATCTGGTGGGCAAATTGCGAATGTCTCATTAGCAACCGAGGCTGGATCAATTTCAGCCATTAGTGCGATTGATGCGGCTCTTAGTACCGTCAGCACAGCTCAAGGTAAACTGGGCGCGGTCGAGAACCGCCTAGACTATACGATCAATAATCTCTCTAGTATGGTGGCAAACGCATCGGCGTCGCGTAGTCGAATTCAGGATGCGG
>JBDNGQ010000190.1:0-16004 GCA_041689205.1 Pseudohongiellaceae bacterium
ATTACATCTTTGGCGATACCGACAATCTCATCTTCCGTCGGATTAACATTGACGAAGGGGTCTGCCAAAAACAGGGGACCATCATCAAGCAGCAGCACGCAAACCGAAGACAGTCGACCATCTTTGCGAGTGGATTCAATTAACGGTCGGATATCACGCAAATGTTGATCAAACCGGCCAACCTTACCGCAGATCATGCCATCCGCCTCACCCATTGCCACCATCAGCGCGGCCAGCACGGTGTTATTGGTATGCACCACATTTTTTGCAGCTTCTACCGAAACACCACTGCGGCCCAGATGCTGGTGGTAATACTGCCAATAACGTTTATGCACGTCAGCTTTCTCGAGATTGAATATCTCAAAATGCTGGTCGATTTCAATGCGCAAACCCATCTTCTTAATCTTTGCATTGATGATTGCCGGACGCCCCACAAGGATCGGTCGGGCAATACCTTCATCGATTACTGCCTGCATCGCCAGCAGCACATCATCGTTTTCGCCTTCGGCATAGACAATCCGTGCCGGATGCTGATGCGCAAGATCGATAGTGGGCTGCATGAACAGACGACTGGTGCTGACATAAGCACTAAGCTTTTTCCGGTAGGCGACCATGTCTTCGATTGGACGGGTCGCCACACCACTTGCCATCGCGGCTTTAACGACGGCCAATGGCACCTCTTCAATCAGGCGTGGATCAAACGGTTTTGGAATCAGATAATCACGGCCGAATTTCAGTTCTTCGTCAGCATAAGCCTTGGCTACTGTTTCCGACACTTCGCGATGGGCAAGGTCGGCAATGGCTTTCACACACGCTTTTTTCATCTCTTCGTTAATATGAGTAGCACCGCAATCGAGTGCTCCTCGAAAAATAAACGGGAAGCATAAAACATTATTAACCTGATTCGGATAGTCCGAACGCCCGGTGGCCAGTATCGCATCCGGACGGGCGGCGAGCGCTTCTTCAGGCATGATCTCCGGTACCGGATTGGACATGGCCAGAATCAGGGGGTCACGTGCCATTTTTTTGATCAACTCAGCATTCAGCACTCTCGGGCCAGAGAGTCCCAGGAACACATCGGCATTCTCGATGGCATCGGCCATGGTTCTGTCGCTGGTCTCTACCGCAAAGTTTTCCTTCCACGGATTCATACCCTCTTTGCGACCGGCATAGATCACGCCATTACGATCAAGCATGCGGACATTTTCCTTACGCAGGCCCATGCTGATCAATAATTCGACACAGGCGATACTGGCAGCACCGGCGCCAGCAGCAACCAGCTTGATGTCCTCGAACTTCTTACCCACCACCCGCAGGCCGTTATAAATCGCCGCACCGGCAACAATAGCCGTGCCATGCTGATCGTCGTGAAACACTGGAATCTTCATAATGTCGCGCAGCTTGCGCTCAACCAGAAAACATTCCGGTGCCTTGATATCTTCCAGATTTATGCCACCGAAAGTCGGCTCCAGTGACGCAATAATGGCCACTAGTTTGTCGACATCGGTTTCATTAATTTCGATATCGAACACATCGATATCAGCAAATTTTTTGAACAGAACAGCTTTGCCTTCCATTACCGGTTTAGCTGCCAGCGGCCCGATATCCCCAAGACCCAGCACGGCTGTGCCGTTGGTGATTACCGCCACCAGGTTGCCGCGCGCAGTCATGCGCGCTGCTTCTGCGGGATTCTCAACAATCAGTTCGCAGGCGAAGGCCACGCCCGGCGAATACGCTCGCGCCAGATCGCGGGCATTGGCCAGCGGTTTCGTCGGTCGAATCGCAAGTTTTCCGGGTGTGGGTTCAGCGTGATAGCGTAAAGCACTTTCTTTGAAGGTATCGTCGTTCATCAAAAAATTCCTGGATAGTCCGTTTGACAAAGGCGGGCGCTCTGCTGACAGAGGCGTCAGCAGAAAGCCTTCTCGCGAGAATTTACATGGAGCGCAAAAACCGAATCACATCGGCATGGTATTGATCAGGATTTTCAAAGTGCGGATTGTGACCGATGCCGGGGTAAAGAATCAGTTCGGCATTCTGCAGCGCCTCAGAAACGGCGCGCGCCTGACCGGCAAAATCTGCAGTCAGACGATCGTCGGCACCGCCGATGACCAGTGCTTTGCTGCTGATATGCTGCCAGTCATACACGACAGGATCGAAATACAGAATTGCCTGCTGCCAGGCTCTGATACGCGCCAGCAAAGGCCATTCCGCAATCAGCGTCTGACCATACTGGTAGCGCACGAACTCCAGGTATTCAGGTTTAATTTCGGTGTTGTAGTAACGCATATGGTTGGCGAGGATGGATTGATAAGTGGTGCCGTTCAGCACACCCTGATAAGCCTCTTCAATATCGCGCCATGGCCGGCCCTGACGCTGATCCGTCATCCCGATTTGATTCACCATGATCACATGGGTAGTGACGTCCGGGTAGGTCATCGCAAAACGGCTTGCCACCATGCCGCCCATGGAATGACCAAGAATCGTAGTTTTTTCAATGCCAAGATGGTCGAGCAGTTTTTTGGCATTCGAAGCGAATATATGCAGGTTATAGGGGATGTCCATTTTGGAGGACCGACCATAACCGATGCGATCTACGGCGATTACGCGAAATCCGGCTTCAGTCAGCGCGGTAATTGTGGGGGAAAAACCGATACCGGCAAAGTTCATTCCATGAAACAGCATCACGTTCTGGCCATTGGATGTGCCAACTGGCGCTACATCCATATAGGCAAGTCTGCCATCCTGGCCATACAGTGTTACATCCATATACTGAACCGGGTGTGGATAAGGCACTTCCTCCATAGTCGAGGAGATTGGACCCCAGTCGGCGGGTGGTTCACTCGGTGGTGTTGCGCCTTGAGCGAAGGCCTGCGTGCTGAGCAGTGCCAGCATTGCAAACGCCCCAAGGGCCCCGATGATTACACCGGGGTTCTTTATGCCTGTCTTAAATCTGGACATTCCTGCCTCCTTTATCATTGTTGTGACTATGCTGGTGTTGTGAACAATGTCTTTATATGAACTGGGATATCAGTGTAGCACTTTGCCATAACAGTCTCAGCGAGCAAGCTTAAGCCCTATTTTGCTGACCATATCATGCTCGGTGGCCGCCACCCTCCAGATAAACCCCTGCCATTCCATCTGGTCGCCTACTACCGGATTACCTCCCATTCTGCGGGTGAAGAAAGCACCGATAGTCTGCTGGGGATCTTCATCCTGCACACTGAAACCGTAGATCGGTGCCAGATCAACCAGACGCGCATGTGCATCCAGGATGAAGTCACCGAAGAACCATTGGTCTGAGGAGCTCAGTGGCGCCTCGCTGAATAATTTTCCCAGTGCCGGCAGGTCATGGTCGTGGCCCACAATACAAAGGATATCTTCAGCAAGCAACCGGGTGCTGCCCGAAGGATGCAGCAGTTCCTTACCCCGGAACAGCGCTGCAATACGGGTGCCTTCAGGCATTTTGAGCCGCCGCAGTTCGGTATTGATACACCACTTTTCCGGACCCAGACGGTAGACGAACAATTCCCATTCGCTGGTCGGATGAATTTCCAGACCGGAGCGGGAAATTGGTTTGGGCTGCGGAGGTACCTCGACATCTGCCAGCCGCGCTGCCAAGCGCAGCGAGCTGCCCTGCAACAGCAGAGATACCAGCACCACGAAAAATGCCAGATTGAAGAACAACTGCGAATCGGGCAGACCAGCCATAATCGGGTAGACCGCAAGAATAATCGGTACCGCACCGCGCAGGCCGACCCAGGAAATAAACCAGCGTTCGCGCATCTTAAAACGCCCGAAGGGCAGCAGACTGATCAACACAGCCACAGGCCGGGCCACCAGGATCATCCACAATGCCAGTGCAAAACCCGGCAGCGCAATTGGCAGCAGATCGCTGGGAACGAGCAGCAATCCCAGCACCAGGAACATGCCAATCTGACTCAGCCAGGCCAGCCCATCCAGTACACTGAGTATTGACGTGCGGCTGCGAATCGGTTTGTAACCCAGCATCAGTCCGCAGATGTAAATGGCTAGAATCCCACTGCCACCGATGACATTGGTGCAGGCATAAATGAACAGTCCACCGCTTACCGCCAGCAGGGGGTAGAGACCATTGGCCAGCGTGCTGCTGTTAATCAGATGCCTTAACAACCAGCCGCCGATTCCGCCCAGTAATACTCCCAGACCAAATTGCTGCACCAGGCTGATTAGAAAAAACCAGCCCATGCTTTGCTGACCGCTAGCGATCATATCGATCAGCGCGACGGTCAGAAATATTGCCATCGGATCGTTGCTGCCAGATTCAATCTCCAGCGTAGCACCGACCCGGGTATTCAAGCTGCGCTGACCGAGCATATTGAACACGGCTGCCGCATCGGTCGAACCAACGATGGCGCCGATCAGCAAGCCCTGCAGTAAGGAAAGATCAAACAGCCAGGCAGCCATCATGCCGGTCAAACCGGCAGTCAGCAGCACGCCCACACTGGCAAGCGATAGCGCTGGCCCCAGTGCAACCTTGAAAGTGGCCACTCGGGTGCGCATACCGCCATCAAGAAGAATTACTGCCAGCGCGAGGTTGCTGGCCAGATAGGCAAGTGAATAATCACTGAACTCAATACCACCGATGCCATCCTCGCCCGCCAGCATCCCGACCGCGAGAATAATAAGCAGGATGGGAATGCCAATGCGTGCTGAAAATGCACTGACCAGCACACTGAAACCTACCAGCAGTGCACCGATCAGGAACAGATTATTGATGGTACCCGTGTCCATCAATTGACTCCCAGGTTAACAGTGCGCCCGTTAAATGGTACTGAATGGATGTCTAAGAACGATTGTTTCTTCCCGATCAGGTCCGGTCGAAATGATGTCAACCGGAGCCTCGATTATCTCTTCGATGTAGCTGATATAAGCTCTGGCGTTCTTTGGCAGGGCGTCAAGAGTTTTAGCACCGACCGTAGACTCTTTCCAGCCTGGCAGTTCAACATAGACCGGCTCCAGATTCTGATAACTGTCCATATTCATCAGGCTTGAAGAGGAATTTGCACCCACGCCTTTGTAGCCGGTGCATACTTTAATTGTTTCCAGACCATCGAGGACATCGAGTTTGGTCAGGCAAATGCCGGATACGCTGTTGATTCTGATAGCCAGGCGCACAGCTGCGGCATCGAACCATCCACAGCGCCGATCGCGTCCGGTGGTGGCACCCTTCTCTTTGCCGACTACGGCAAGGTGTTGACCGGTGGCATCAAACAGCTCAGTAGGAAAAGGACCGGAACCCACGCGTGTTGTATACGCCTTCGTAATGCCCAGGATGTAATCCAGGTACAAGGGGCCATATCCACTGCCGGTAGCCGTGCCACCAGCCGTGGTGTTTGATGAGGTAACGTAAGGATAGGTGCCATGGTCAATATCCAGCAGTGAGCCCTGGGCGCCCTCGAACAGGATATTGTCGCCAGCTTTGCGATGTCCGTGCAGTATGTCGATAGTATCCGCCACCATTGATCTGACCTGCTCGGCATAATCGAGACTCTCAGCAAGGGCACGTGTGTAGTCAATCATTTCGGCTTTGTAGTAGTTCTTCAACATGAAGTTATGGTACTCAAGCAACTCTTTCAGCCTTTCTGCAAAATGATCCGCATGCAGCACTTCGCCAAGGCGAATTCCGCGCCGGCCGACTTTATCCTCATACGCCGGGCCAATACCACGCCCGGTAGTGCCTATCTTACTGATGCCAAGGCGCTTCTCGCGAGCCTGATCCAGCGCAACATGCGAAGGCAGAATCAGCGGACAGGAGGCGCTGATTTTCAAACGCTCTCTGACCGGTATACCGCTTGCTTCCAGCCGCCCCATCTCGGACAGCAGTGCTTGCAGACTGATCACCACTCCATTGCCGATAACGCAGGTGACCCCGTCGCGCAAAATTCCCGAAGGCAGCAGGTGCAGCACTGTTTTCTCGCCGCGAATAACCAGAGTGTGGCCGGCATTGTGGCCACCTTGAAAACGAGCAACAACGGAAACCTGCTCAGTGAGCAGATCCACTATCTTGCCCTTACCCTCATCACCCCATTGAGTACCTAATACAACAACGCTCTTACCCATTTGCTCTGTTCTCAAAATTGCTCTCAAAATTGTCTTACACGAAATGTTTTACCAGTTGCTGCTCAGAGCATCTGGCCTATAACTTAAGTACCTGCCACGTCCCGTCTATTCTTACAATCTGTCGATCACAATTCAGTTCCTGCAACTGATTGCTATCCATCGCAGAATTTTCGAACGTATTCTTAACAGCACTCTCGAGGCTGAGTATGACTCGCTCGCCTGCTGAACGCAGCTTGCTGATTAAACCTGCCAGCACCTCATCCTCATCGGCCGGCGCAAAAATTCCACATCGCAGCGACGCAGCTGTGGCACTCAGGCGGGCAAGCGTTTTAAGATCTGAATCAAAACCGGATGCAGGCCGCGCCCGGCCGTACACCTGTCCGATGGAGTCGTAGCGCCCGCCCTGGGCCAGCGCTCGCCCATAACGTGGACTGTAAGCAGCAAACACAATGCCGGTGTGGTATTCATAACCACGCAACTCGCACAAATCAAAACCCAGCGTCAGCTCTGGCAGCTGCTTTTTCACCTGTGCCGCAATTTCTGCCAGTTCCGCCAGTTCCCGCTGCACCGCTTGCGGCGCTTTGCTGAATTTCTGCAAGGCTGTCTGCAGTACGGACTCATCTCCGTTTAATCGTGACAGATCTCTGAGCATGGTACGCAGCTCTTCATCGGCTGCGCTATGCGCCAGCAGGCTGTCTATCTCTTCATAGGCTTTGCGCTGCAGAGCATCAAACAGCTCGCTTTCGGCATCTGCCGATAGCTGTGCCGCTTCAACCAGAGTGCGGAAAATTCCGACATGCCCCAGCACAATCTGAATATCATCAATTTCTGCAACGGCCAGGGTCTGGTACATCAGGCAAATCAATTCCACATCGGCAGCGGCCCCGGAATGACCAAACAATTCTGCACCAATGCGGATCGGCACCCGTGAAGCGAGCAGACCGCGAGGTCGGGTATGCAGGACACTGTCGGCATAGCACAGCCGGACCGGACCATTCCGGCGCAGGGAGTGAGCATCGATACGGGCTACCTGAGGCGTGATATCCGCTCTGATGCCCATCATACGACCGCTCAGCTGATCGGTAATTTTGAAGGTATGCAGGTCGAGGTCGTGCGAGGAGCCGACCAGCAGAGAGTCCAGATACTCTATCAGTGGCGTGATGACCAGGTCATAGCCCCAACTGTCATAAAGATCCAGTAAGCGGCGACGCAGCATCTCCAGCTTCATGGCCTCGACCGGCAATATTTCCTCAACACCATCAGGCAATAACCAACGATCGACTGCCACCATATCCATTTCCTGTTGTTGTTATTTTGTACACTTAAACAACCTGGGGTGAAGACCGGCACAGCAATGTACCAGGCTTCACCCCATTTCCATCATCAGACGGTGGTTTCTTACTTTACTTCCCCGCTGTGCAGATACCTGAAGTAATCGCTTTGCGGATCAAGCAGCAGAATGTCTGATTTTGACGAGAAGGTATCGCGATACGAGTTCAGACTGCGGGTAAACGCATAGAACTCAGGGTCCTGCGAGAAAGCCGCTGAGTAAGTAGCAGCCGCCAGCGCATCACCATCACCGCGAATACGCTCAGAATCCCGATAAGCTTCAACCAGCAGAACCGCTTCCTGTCGGTCCGCATCAGCTTCGATGCCGATCGCAAGCTCATTACCACGTGAGCGCAGTTGCTGGGCTTCACGCTGTCGCTCTGATGTCATCCGCTCGTAAACTGATGAACGAACATCGTCGGGCAAATCGATTCGCTTCACGCGCACATCAATAACCTCAATGCCGTACTCGTTGGCAGTGGTCTGATTAAGCTCCTGGGTCAGCTGAGTCATCAGCAGGTCGCGTTGACCAGAAACGACTTCCTGCAGATCGCGCTCACCGAACTTATTGCGCAGACCGTCGTTAATACGCTGCGTCAGCAGGGTAGCGGTACGGCTTTCGTCACCGGAAGTTGCCGTGTAAAAGCGCTCAACGTCCACGATGCGCCAGAGACCATAGGAGTCTACCAGCAGCGCTTTCTGTTCAAGCGTCAGATAACGTTGTGGCGAGGCATCAACAACCATGATGCGGCCATCGAACTTCCGCACCGTATTAACCCAGGGCAGCTTGAAATGCAGACCCGGTGGTATATCAGTATCGACCATGTCACCAAACTGCAGCATGACTGCCCGTTCAGTTTCTTTCACGACAAAAATTGAGTTAGCTGCAACTATATAAACTACAAAAATAAGTCCGCCAATTACGAAATTTTTCATCTTAGTGCTCCTCTTCCGGCAGCGGCAGGCACCCGCGCACGATCGTCTGATACTGACATTTCGCGGCTCACCTGATCAGCAAGATCACGTAACTGCTGTGGGTTTAACTGTAAAGTACGCCCGGCTGGAGCAGTAACGCCAGTGCTCTGCTCCATGATCTTGTCCAGTGGCAGGTACAGCAGATTGTTTCCGCCTTCCACATCAATCAGAATTTTGCTGCTGTTCAGCAGCATTTCCTGCATCGCATCGATATACAGACGCTCTCTGGTGACCAGTGGTGACTGCTGGTATTCGCCCAGCAATTGCTCGAAACGATAAGCTTCACCGTCTGCTCTGGCTATCACCTGATCGCGATAGGCATTGGCCTGCTCGATAATCCGCTGAGCTTCACCGCGCGCTTCGGGTACGACCCGATTGGCATAGGCAAGCGCCTGGTTCTGTGCACGCTGCTCATCTTCACGCGCTCTGATCACGTCATCGAAGGCGGCCTGCACTGCAGTTGGCGGCTGAGCGTTTTCGACGTTGACCTGGGTGATCAGAATGCCGGTATCGTAGTTGTTCATGTAGTCCTGCAGACGTTCACGGATCTCCGCTGCCGCGACCGCACGGCCCTGAGTCAGCACTCTATCCATGGTAGTGCCGCCGGCAACGTGGCGGATTGCAGATTCCGCAGCATGGTCAAGAGCGCGCTGGGGATCACGCACCTGAACCGAGTACTTGACCGGATCCTGAACAACATACTGCACTGCGATCGACACGTTGACGATGTTTTCGTCAGTGGTCAGCATGTCATTGGAGTATGAGCGTGTGTTTACGCGGGAAATGTTAATCGTCTGCACGGTATCTATAATAGGAGGATTCCAGCGCAGACCGGGAGTGACAACCTGTTCCTGCAGCTTGCCAAAGCGGAATACCACGCCTCGTTCAGATTCATCGACTGTGTAGAAGCCCATCGCCGCCCAGATAAGGACGATCACTACCAGCAGCCCTGCTATCAGACCACCGGAAACAGCCCCGCGCTGGGGTCCTGAGCCGCCGCCACCACCGCTGCCGCTGCCGCTACTCTTTTTACCAAACAGGCTGTTGATTTTGTTGGTGAGATTTTTGACAATCTCATCGAGGTCCGGCGGCCCTTGATCGCCATTTCCACGACCTCCACCACTGCCGCGCCCGCCGCCCCATGGGTCGTCGTTGTTACCTTTGTTTCCAGGTTCATTCCAAGCCATTGGCTTCTCCAAAATACCCTAAATAAAATACGCTGGTGATTTTAACGAATTATTATGTATTAACACAGCTTTTTACCTAGGGAGCCTCTGAATAACTCTATGGTCACTCTGGCCTTCAGCCGATTTCGCTGGCAAGGCTCCCTAGCAGCATACAACCACTGCTGAAATCGGTAATAAACTTCCCCGCTTAAGGGTTTGATGACAGCAAACCTTCCTCGCCCAGCAGGCGATCAAAATCGAATCGCGGCAGTCGCACTTGCAACTGCAAACTGCCGTCCGCATCCAGAGATTCACTTTGCACGGCACCTCGGGCATACAGGCGAGCGCGCAAACGACTGTGCTCCGGTTTCAATGTCAGGGTCTGCTGGACAAAATTATCACCCAGCAACTCGCTGAGCGCTGACAGCAAAAGATCCATGCCAGCGCCTGTTTTTGCAGAAACCCAGATCCGGCAGGGTCGGCCTTCAGCATCGCGCTCCAAATGGGCAACCTGATCCGGAGCCAGATCTATTTTATTAAATACCTGCAGACAGGGAACCTGATCAGCACCTATCTCAGCCAGCACCTCATGGACCTGATCAATGTAGTAGTCACGTTTATCGTTGGCACAATCTATAACGTGCAGCAGCAGGTTTGCCTGCACAGTTTCATCAAGGGTTGCTTTGAAGGCTGCCACCAGTTTGTGGGGCAGGTGGCTGATAAAACCAACTGTATCAGCAATTACCGCTTCACCATAATTGGGCAGCTTGATTTTGCGCAAGGTGGAGTCGAGCGTCGCGAAGAGCTGGTCAGCCGCATAGGTCTCAGCATTGGTCAGCTGATTAAACAGCGATGACTTGCCGGCATTGGTGTAGCCGACCAGAGAAATTGTAGAAACTTCCGCGCGCTTCCGGGAACGCCGACCCTGCTCACGCTGCGCGCGCACCTTAAGCAGATCTTTATTGATGCCCTGGATACGCTGCTTGATCATGCGCTGATCGAGCTCCAGCTGTGTTTCACCGGCACCACGCAGACCGATACCCCCTTTTTGCCTGTCCAGGTGAGTCCAACCGCGCTTCAGACGGGTAACCATATGCTGTAATTGAGCCAGCTCGACCTGCAGCTTGCCTTCATAGGAGCGTGCCCGCTGCGCAAAGATATCGAGAATCACGCCGGTGCGGTCGATCACCCGGCATTCCAGAACGCGCTCAAGATTGCGCTCCTGACTGGGGCTTAAGGAATGATTGAACATTACCAGCTCGGCTTCGTGTTCTTTCACCGCAGCCGCTATTTCTTCAAGTTTTCCTGAACCTACAAAGTATCCAGCATCAGGAGCTTTGCGCGAACCGGTAATAAAGCAGGCTGCAACCGCGCCTGCCGAGTGTGCCAGCTCCTCAAATTCGGCGGGATCCTCCTGCTCACGCTCTGAACTCAGAGCAATGTGCACAAGAACTGAGGTTTCACCACTTTCGGGTCTTTCGAAAAACAATCAAATACCTCTCATCTCACCTGATACCAGCCGAATTGACAGATATACCTGGCTGCCCGCTCATTCAGTCGGCATTATCCAGGGCAATGTCATCGTCATCGGACGAATGATCGCCAGTGCCCTGCGCAGGGATCTTCACAGAACGGGCCGGAACTACCGTGGAAATTGCATGTTTATAAACCATTTGATTGACAGCATTCTTGAGTAGAATAACGAATTGGTCGAATGACTCGATCTGTCCTTGCAGCTTGATTCCGCTGACCAGATAGATGGACACCGGAATACGTTCCTTTCGCAGTACATTCAAGAAAGGGTCTTGTAACGAATGCCCCTTTGACATTTACTCTCTCCTTAGCCATTTAAATATTAGAGCCGGAAATGCCCGGCAGATAGTGTCCACAAGGACCTTATATAGAGATTGATTCGAACGATTTCAAGACTCGATCCATAATTTTCGGATCATCACTATCAAAACTCTGCAGCTGTTCCCAGCTTCGCAGCCACGTCATCTGTCTTTTTGCAAGTTGCCGAGTCGCAATGATACCCCTTTCTATCATGTCCTGATAGCGCAATTCTCCGCTCAGATACTGCCAAACCTGGCGGTAACCCACACAGCGCATGGACGGCAGAGTCAGATCGAGATCGCCTCGGGAATACAGCGCCACCACCTCAGAAACCAGTCCTGCCGCGATCATGCCATGAAAACGTCGTTCTATCCGTTCATGTAATACGCTGCGCAACGCGGGTTGGATCGCATTAAAGTGCAAGCAGAATGAAATGGGTTGCTCATAAGGCACGGGGTTCTCATGCAGGGATGTCATGGTTTTACCTGAGACCATGTATACCTCCAGCGCACGCTGCAGGCGCTGCGGATCATTGCGATGAATCCGCGCTGCCGCAACCGGATCAACTTCCTCAAGACGCTGATGAACTGCCTCCCAGCCTCGCTCAGCAGCCAGCGCTTCAATCTGTTGGCGCACGGCAGCATCCGCTGCTGGCATCGCGGCAAGCCCGTCTCTCAAGGCTTTAAAGTAAAGCATGGTGCCACCAACCAGCAGCGGAGTTCGACCTTTGGCATGAATGTCTGCAATTTCCCGCAGCGCATCACGACGAAAATCCGCAGCCGAATACGCCAGCGCGGGATCAAGAAAGTCCAGCAAACGATGGGGCGCTTTCTCCAGGGTTTTAACATCAGGTTTACCCGTGCCAATATTCATTTCGCGATAAATCTGCGCGGAATCAACATTAATAATCTCCAAAGGCAGGCGCTGCACCAGCTCAACAGCCAGATCGGTCTTGCCGGAGGCTGTCGGACCAAGCAGGCAGAGGACCGGGTAAGGCCGCTGTAAAGAGCGCTGTTTCATTGCTGACTTCCTGACTTTGTTCTCGGCTGAAACAGTTTACGCGAAAACTACAGCTTGCCCCTAATCGCTGTCGACAATTTTTCAGCCGACTCTTGAAATTTATTTTGCAGTCACTACATAGGGAGCAGGAGCGAAGGCTCTTGAGAGCTTCGTTCTGTCTACCCGATCAATTGATGGGTTTTTTAAAAATATTGCTCAACGAGGATATGACAAATGAGAACTGATTTCGCACCACTGTACCGCTCTGGAATTGGCTATGATCAACTGGCGTCTTTAATGGACTCTATTTCTCAGCGTGATCAAGGTCAGTCGAGTTACCCCCCTTACAATATTGAACTGATTGATAAAGATCGCTACCGAATCACCATGGCTGTTGCTGGTTTTGTGCAGAACGAACTGGATATTCAATCCGAGCAGCAGACACTGCGCGTGAGCGGTAAAAAATCGGATGAGACAGGCGCAAGAAATTACCTGCACCAGGGTATTGCAGCGCGCGAATTTAAGCGCAATTTCCAGCTTGCTGATCATGTGAAGGTCAGTTCTGCAAAGCTGGAAAATGGTCTGCTGCACATAGATCTGCAGCGTGAAATTCCTGAGGAAATGAAACCGAGAAAGATTCAAATCAGCAAAGGTAATGGCCAGTTATTTGATCAGCAGGGCGCTGAGCAGGCCGCCTGAGTTCAGCACGGCCAGCAAGCTTTGCAGGAAGCGTCCAGGAGCAGTCCGAGCAGAATTGATCTGCTGTTTCGGCTGACTTTTTACTAAAGGAGCCTCTGAATAACCTGCAGGTTCTTCCGCTGACCAGGTTTTTAGCTGAGGCTTTAGTCGACAGAGGCTTAACTCTCTGTCGACTATTGCCCACGCAGGAAAAGTTTATCCAGCTCGTCCAGGCTCTGGTAGACCCATGTTGGTCTGCCATGATTACACTGACCGCTGCGTTCAGTGCGCTCCATATCACGCAGCAAGCCATTCATCTCCGCGTTGCTCAACTGCCGATTAGCACGCACAGAACCGTGACAGGCCATGGTTGACAGCAACTCATCCTGATAATTCTGAATGCGTTCGCTGCGTCCATGTTCGAGCACATCTGATAACACATCCCGGACCAATTGTTCAATATTGGCTGTCGCCAGGATAGTTGGCACCTGACGGACCACAATCGATTCTGCAGCCACGCGTTCGATTTCCACACCGTATACCCGCAGCGCTTCTGCCTGCTCCTCTGCGCAATCCGCTTCAGCCTGACTGACTGCAATTGACAGCGGCACCAGTAGCGGCTGCGCCCTGACACCGGCGGTTGCGCATGCCGCTTTCATATGCTCATAAGTGATGCGTTCATGGGCCGCGTGCATGTCGACAATAATCAGACCATGACGATTCTGCGCCAGAATATAAACCCCATGCAGCTGCGCCAGGGCATAACCCAGTGGTGGCACCTCTTCATCTGCGTGCAGATCTGCGTAGCCGGCAATCTGCTCGGCCACCCGACGCGGATCCTGGGCGGACCCGAACGCTTTAAAGCCCCCGAAACCAGACGATGCCGCATTGCCAGAGGAGTACCCGGACGGCTCCATTGATCGAATTTCACCCGTGCTTTCATCCACCAGCAGGGTCATATGATTCTGTTCAAATATTCCTGATGGCAGGAGTTCACTGGCTGGACTGCCGACAACGGATTCTGCAAATTTATCCTGCGGCCGCACATCTGCCAGCGCCCGATGCAGCCCCTTGAACAGAAAATCGTGAACCAGACGACTGTCGCGAAACCGCACCTCATGTTTGGTCGGGTGCACATTGACGTCGACCAGCGCAGGCTGCAACTCCAGATACAGCACATAGGCTGGGTGTCGGCCATGAAAGAGCACATCGCGATAGGCCTGCTTAACGGCATGAGTGACCAGTTTGTCGCGAATAATGCGGCCATTGACGTAGAAGTATTGCAGGTCCGCCTGACTGCGCGAAAAGGTCGGCAGACTGACCCAACCCCACAGACGCAAGCCGGCAGCTTCCATATCGATATAAACGGAATTTTCAACAAAAGCCGGTCCACAGACCAGCGCAACGCGACGCTGCTTTTCCTGCTCGGATCTGGCGCTGTGCAGTTGATGGATCGTGCGCTGGTTATGGCGCAGATTGAAGGTAAGCTCAAAGCGGCTCAACGCGATGCGTTTCACCACCTCGTCTATCCGGGCAAATTCTGTATTCTCAGTACGCAGAAATTTTTTACGGGCTGGCGTATTAAAGAACAGGTCGCGCACTTCCACAGTAGTTCCCTGAGGATGTGCCGCAGGAGTCAGCGATGCCGCCATTTCCTGACCCGCTGCCTCAACCATCCAGGCATTATCTTCAGCATTGGTGTCTGTCACGCTTTCGTATTGAACTGTGGCTGCTTTTGAAATCAATGAAAATCTGGACACTGAACTGATACTTGCCAGTGCCTCTCCGCGAAAGCCGAGGCTGCGTATGTTTTCCAGATCATCAAGATTAAAGATCTTGCTGGTGGCGTGGCGACTCAGTGCAAGTGCCAGGTCGTCCTTTTCAATGCCGGAGCCATTATCGCGGATGCGAATCAGTTTGCTGCCGCCTTGTTCGATGTCAATGTCGATACGATTGGCGCCGGCGTCAACACTATTCTCCAACAACTCTTTTACTACCGACGACGGACGCTCGACCACCTCACCGGCAGCTATCTGATTGGCAAGACGTTGACTCAGCAAAGCTATCCGGGACATACAATTCCTGTTGTTAAACGAATAAGTTTAACGAATGAGTTTAACCAGTGTTCAAGACGATGGGATAATCAGCACCTGACCAACCCGGATTCTATCGTTGCGAAGATTGTTAGCTGCACGCAGACGTGGCAAGCTGATTCGATAGCGCTCAGCAATGCCTGATAAAGTATCGCCACGGGCAATTTTATGTTCAGAGATGACGGTTTCCGGCATCAGCGCCCTGATTGGACTGCCACTGCCAGGAATAGTCAGCCGCTGACCCACGCGGATCGTGTCACCGCTGATATTGTTTGCCGCTTTCAGTGCGGCCGCACTGACGCCAAAGCGCTGAGCCAGCTCTGACAGGCTGTCACCACGCTGCACCGTGTAATCTCTTTCAGGCGCCACATTATTCTGCTTCTGCCAGGCCACCAGAGTGCCTTCAAGCGGCCGCTCATAGAAGTAGCTCATCACGCCCTGCACAATCCCGTCCGCCAGCTGTCGTTGATAAGCTGCACTATTCAATCGCCGCGCTTCTGCCGGATTAGAAAGATAACCGGTTTCAATCAGCAGCGATGGGATATCTGGCGAGCGCAGCACCCAGAGATTACCCTGCTGCGCTTTGTCACGCCGCAATGTCGCTACGCCACTAAGTGAGTTCAGGATATAGGCGCCAGCAGTAATACTTTGTTCGATGCTCCAGGCCATCGACAGATCCAGCAGTGTCAGCGCCAGGTCATCTTCAAAATTACGCAGATTAGTATCACCTGCCACACCACCTAGCAGGTCAGCACCATTTTCTTTTTGTTGAACCCGGCGAATGTTTTCATCTTCTGCAATACGCTGAGACAGAGCATAGATGGTTACTCCC
>JBDNGQ010000191.1:0-7849 GCA_041689205.1 Pseudohongiellaceae bacterium
ATCCGGGTTCAGGCCTGGGTTTGGCACTTCACGCAGTTCGGCAAGCCGTGTGGCATCTACCTGGTAGAATCTATCACCGTAGGCTTTCAGGCCCGTCCACTGCATGCTGAAACGCAGTTGCTGATTGGCACTGATAAAGTAATCAGAAGTGATTTTGGGTGACCACTGTGTCGCCTCGTAAGTGGTGTAGCGGCCTGCGCCTTTGTAGACCAGCAGACCTTCGCGGTCGGAGTAAGCCACATCAGCGCTGATCGAAAAATTATCGACTGGACGGTAGTTTATGCCCGCGTTGGTGGTCAGAAAAAGCTGACCCAGGTCTTCTGTGTTTGCATCAATACCAAAGCTGTAGCGGATGGGTCTGGCCGGATCAGTTTCCCAGTTCACTACACCCTGCCAGCGGCCAGGTATCTCAAAGTTACCACTGCCGCGGCCAAGGCGGTCGTCAACACGGCGGGCGTAGTAGCGCAGACTGGTCATCAGCGAGTGATTGTTCAAAAACGTGTAATTACGCGTTGCAAACACGCCTTGCCGCACCGGGTCGCCATCCGTGTTCCATTGATTGAAAAAGAAGATGCTGGTGCCGCGCGAGAGCAAACCTTCTACATCTGATTCGTTGCGGGTGTAGTTATAATCCAGATGTACAAAGTCATTACGGGTCAGGAAGCCCATGGTATTCAATTCAAGCTTGTCGTCGTGATAGCCCGCAGCAACGCGATGCTGACGACCGCGCTGTGGTTGGAAGGTGATGTCGGCGAATCCGCCATTACCCGTAACATCTTCGACATCACTGCGCACCAGTTGCAGATCCGCCAGCCAGCGCGTATCAGCAGAAAAATAGTGCATATCAATGCCATTCACAGTGGCATCAATATCAGGATGAGAAACCGTGGTGCCCATCCAGCCAATCGAGCGTCGCGCACCGCCAGCCGTATCTTCATACAGCAATCTGCCAACCGCAAAATCACGGCCTTCCGCTTCCAATTTTACGCGTGAACCATCTGCTGCAGTGCCTCTGATTTCCGAGTCATCCTCGGATGCTATTAAGGTGCCGTAGCGCCAACTGCCATTCTGACCGGTGAACTTGGCAGCACCCAGCAGATCGGAAGGGGCACTCAAATCAGTGGCAAGTGTGCGGGTGCCAGCAGGAATATCGAAGCGCGGAGCACTGCCAATACGGCGGGTATTGAGCAGGGTGGTGGGGCCGCCCGGGCCACGTGCGCTTTGAGCACGCGGGGTGGTGGTGAATACATCCTGACCCTCAAGGAAGAAGGCGCGCTTTTCCGGGAAGAAAGTTTCAAACGCAGTCAGGTTCACCACCACATCATCGGATTCCACATTACCGAAATCAGGATTCAAACTGACTGATAATTGTGTGTTGGAAGAAGGGCGCAAAAATATTTCAGCACCAGCGCGAATTTCAGTGCGCTCGTGAATGCCATCGTACGAACTTGACACATAGGGGTAATAGCTCACCTGGGTGCGCGGTTCGATATCCTGCAACTCAAATTTCTGGAACGCTGAAAGGAATTCATTCACCGTGCTGGGCAGGGCAGGAAATGACCACACTTCATTCATAGCGCCCAATTGCCGCTCCGTATAAATTCCGATACGGCGGGTGTCGCCGGCAACCTGAGGCAGTGCCATCATCGACCAGGGAATAAAATACTCAGCCGTCCAGCCACCCTCCACCGCCTGAGTTTCGGCATCCCAGGAACCATCCCATTGCAGATTCAATTGCCGCTCCGGCAGAATAGTTGCATCTGTTTTAGAGCCGCCAAGATTAATACGCATCATGTAGCCATAGAGACCCTGGCCGGATGGATCGATATTGATCACGAAGCCATCGCGCTCCAGACGGGTATCGCGCGAGGTCATTCGGGCCACCAGGGTCTGCGGGTCCTGATGATTCATCACGCCAACATATATGCCACGTTCGGTATAAAAGATGCGGGTTTCGGTGCTCAGCGATGCTTCCGCCAAGGTATCCGGAATAACGACACGCATACCATCAATAGCTGGAATACTCTGCCAGACGGCTTCATCAAGATCGCCATCAAGGCGGATCTGTGCCTCATCTTCATCAATTTTGGTCAACTGCGGAATCAGCTCCTGACCGTGCACAGTGCCAATAAAAATAAGAGAGACCAGATAAGCTGCAATGGCGTTTTTATTGTGAATCATCAGTCGTTTCCCGAGCATATTTTAAGCAGATAAATCGGATACTAGCGTGAGTATGTGCCGATATCCCGCGACTGCTACAAAACGTTGCACTTCAACAGCGCGCGGTCAATCGTCATCTTAGGTTGCCCAGGTCACAGACGACTCAGGGGCGCTGCCGTATAAACGAACTGGTCGGATTTAAAACCCGTTAAAACACCGAGGAAAAGATTATGAACGTAAGCGAAGTCATGACCGAAGATCCCATTTGTTGCTCACCTGATGATTCCATCCAGGAAGTGGCATCTCAAATGGCGAAGCAGGACTGCGGAGAAATCCCTGTTGTTGATAGTCAGCGCCGGCCGATCGGTGTCGTTACTGATCGTGATATCTGCTGCCGAGCGGTGGCGAAAGGCAGAGATCCCTCAAGCACCTCTGCCAGAGAAGTGATGACCGAGCCGGTGATTACCGTCACGCCTGAAGACAGCATCGAAACCTGTTGTCAGCATATGGAAGAGAACCAGATTCGTCGCATCCCGGTGGTTGATGGGAACGGCGTAATCTGTGGAATAGTGGCGCAGGCTGATATCGCACTAACCACCAGCGAAGAGACCATCGCCGAGATCGTACGGGATGTTTCAAGGCCGACGCAGGGCGATGGCTTCAGGCTCAGCCTTTAGCGCGTATCCATTTGCTCAAGTAGCTCATTAAGAATCGCAAACTCCATGGGTTTGACGAAGTGATAGTTGAACCCTGCTTCGCGGGAGCGCCTGCGGTCATCGTCATCGCCGTAGCCGGTTAAGGCAGCCAGCACAATATCGCGGGAGCTGGCCTGTTGCCGCAGGTGTTTCGCAACCGCGTAGCCATCCATATGCGGCAGGCCGATATCCAGCAGTACCAGTTCCGGTTTAAAGCTCTCAGCGGCAGCGATAGCTTCCAGACCGTCATACGCCGTCTTCGTAATATGTCCTGAAATATCCAGCAGCATGGCCATGCCGTCGGCGGCGTCGCGGTTATCATCCACGACCAGAATCCGGCGGATGGTTTTTTCAGTGGTAAAAGAGATTTCCTGTTGCGCATTGGCCGAGGGTTGTTGCTCCAGCAAGGGCAGATGAATAACAAATTCGCTGCCATGGCCTGGGCCCTGACTTCTGGCTTCAATGCGGCCCCCATGCAACACAATGATGCTGCGGGCAATCGTCAGCCCGATACCCAGCCCCCCCTGAGAGCGATCAATGGAGCGCTCTGATTGGGTGAAAATATTAAAAATTTCGGTGAGCAGCTCGCTTGGCATGCCGATGCCCGTATCCCGCACTGATATTAAAACCTCCGCTCCTGTCTGACTGACAGAAAGCCAGATGTCACCGCCATCTTCGGTATAGCGGGCAGCATTATTCAGCACATTAGCCAACACCTGCGATAGCCGCGCGGCATCGCCATCCACAAACAGATCATTGGGCGGAAGTGAGATATCCATGCGGTGATTGAGGGCGGTAATTAAGGGATTACTGATCTCAATGGCATCGGCTACCATCGCCGCAATGCTCAAGGGCTGTTTCTGCAGCACCACCTTGCCACGCGTGACGCGCGACACATCCAGCAGGTCATCAACAATCCGAGTCAGTTGCCGTGTCTGGCGCTCGACAATATCGCAGGCTCTGCTCACCACCGGATTGTCACTGGTATTGGAAACATTCAGCATCGCGATAGCGCTGGCAATGGGGGCAAGAGGGTTACGCAGTTCATGCGCAAGCATCGCCAGAAACTCATCTATCTGGCGATCGTCCTGTTTCAAGCCGGTGTTCTGCCGCCCGATATCATGTGCTTTTTCGCTTTCCCGCAACTGTTCCTGCAAGGCAGCAATCTGCTGCTGTAAATCTGGTACTGAGTCGGTCATAAAGCTGTAATCCTTCCCGTTGAGATTAAATCCGCATCACCTCTTCTTCGCCATGCTTCCTATAATGCGTGCAGAGTTTAATAGTAAACGTGGTGCCATCCTCTTTATTACTTGTAACGATTACGTCACCGCCATGGCATTTAGCCACAGTTTTGATCAACGTTAAACCAGGTTCCCAGCTTTTTTTTTGAGTGCTTTGTTCTCCCTGAGAAAAGCTCTCAAACAGGGTTGCCAGGTCCCCATCCGATATCGGGTCACTTTGGTTATGGACGTGTATGGTCACATAGTCACCACAGTCTTTGAGTGTCACTGTGACCGGTCGATGCGCATAACCGTGCCTGGTCTGTAACGTTTTGGTTCATGCCGCTGCCAGTACTGGATTGATTGGAACTGGCGCTGGAAATTGCTGCTGGCTCAGGTGACAATACAGATGGCAATACAGATGGCAATTCAGGTGGCAATTCCGGTGGTGGTTCAGATGCCAGTGAGCCTCCCTTTCATTATTTTAGAGATCCCGCCCATGAGTACCCATCGCGAACAGCTCAGCATCCAGTTAGGCCACGCATTGCTGGCCAGGCAATGGTGCATAGCGACCGCAGAATCGTGTACCGGCGGAGGAGTGGCGCAGGCAATTACTGCGGTTGCAGGCAGTTCCCGCTGGTTTGAGGCGGGTTTCGTGACCTACTCCAATGAAGCAAAGCAGCGCATGCTGGGGGTCGACCGCAATTGTTTTTTTGGTCCGACCGCACCTGGGGCGGTCAGTGAAGAGGTCGCACAGGCCATGGCCGTCGGCGCACTGCGCAGTGCCAATGCTCAGTGCAGCGTCT
This sequence comes from Pseudohongiellaceae bacterium, assembly GCA_041689205.1. Lineage (GTDB taxonomy): Bacteria > Pseudomonadota > Gammaproteobacteria > Pseudomonadales > Pseudohongiellaceae > JAVVEG01. The sequence continues at coordinate 4,882 of JBDNGQ010000191.1, forward strand.
CTACCACTGGCATTGCCGGACCCAATGGTGGCAGCGCAGAGAAGCCGGTTGGGACTGTATTTATCGGTGCCGCCTGGCTGGATGAAGATGGCAGTATTCGCTGCGAGGTTGAGAAATTCCACTTCCCCGGTGACCGTCGGCAGGTGCGCGAGGCTACTGTGATTACCGCCCTGGAATTTATCCTCAAGCTGATCAATACTGAGTAAGACAATGAATTTCAAAATACTGGTTGAATATACAGTGATTGTTTGATTTAATCCCCGGGCATTGGAGCAGGCTCTCTATCCAGGTCTCAACCAGACTCTATAAATAGACTCTACAAACCTTTAAAGGACACACCCTATGGCGCACCCCGATATGATGAAGGACGGCAATAAAGAGAAAGCTCTTAACGCGGCATTGTCACAAATCGAACGGCAGTTTGGTAAAGGCTCCATGATGCGCCTTGGCGATAAAGGTAAAGAGGCGATTCCCTCAATCTCCACTGGTTCGCTCGGTCTGGATATCGCACTGGGAATTGGCGGCCTGCCACGCGGTCGCATCGTCGAAATCTACGGTCCTGAATCCTCCGGTAAAACCACGCTGACTCTGCAGGTGATTGCAGAATGCCAGAAGAATGGTGGCACCTGTGCGTTTATCGATGCGGAACATGCACTCGATCCCATCTATGCCGGCAACCTGGGTGTAGACGTTGCGAATCTGCTGGTCAGCCAGCCGGACACCGGTGAACAGGCACTGGAAATTTGCGACATGATTGTGCGTTCCGGTGCGGTCGATGTAGTGGTGATCGACTCGGTGGCCGCGTTAACGCCTAAAGCTGAAATAGAAGGCGATATGGGCGACAGTCATATGGGTCTGCAGGCACGTCTGATGTCACAGGCACTGCGCAAAATGACCGGCAATATCAAGAATTCCAATACTTTGGTGATTTTCATTAATCAGATCCGCATGAAGATTGGTGTGATGTTCGGCTCGCCGGAAACCACTACCGGTGGTAATGCACTGAAGTTCTACGCCTCCGTGCGTCTGGACATTCGCCGCATCGGTTCGATCAAAGAAGGCGATGAGGTGGTCGGCAACGAGACCCGCGTCAAGGTCGTGAAGAATAAGGTGGCACCGCCGTTCCGGCAGACTGAATTCCAGATCATGTATGGCACCGGTATCTACCGCATGGGTGAAGTGATTGACCTGGGCGTGAAGCTGAACATGATCGACAAGTCCGGCGCCTGGTATGCCTATAATGGCGAAAAAATAGGCCAGGGGAAAAAGAATGTAGCGACATATCTTGAACAAAATCCAGCAATTGCGAGCGAAATTGAAAGTAGAATTCGCGCCCAAATGCTGAATGGCGACAATAATGCTGCGGCGGTTGCCGCAGGGGGTGCAGAAGGCGGTGATGACGAGGAGTTCAGCGACGCTGAATGAGCCCACGCTATGACTGCCACCGAATTGTTCTCCGATATTGATAGCAAGACAGACAGCGAGACCGTCCGCGAAGAGATGATCAGCTTGCGCCGCTCAGCCATGGATTCCCAGTCGCGGCGCGAGCATTCGCGCTACGAACTGTATAACAAGCTGCGCGGCAAATTCCCGGACTGTTACCGCGAGACCATTGATACCGTGCTCGATAAGCTGGAGGCCGACAAGCTGCTCAGCGATGCGCACTTCACCGAAGCCTATATCCGTTATCGCAAGTCCAAAGGCTATGGGCCGGTGTTTATCCGCCATCATCTCAATGGCTGTAAAGTGCCCCCTGAAATCATCAGTGAACAGCTGTACTTTGATGATCCCGACTGGGAAGCGATTCTGCAAACCCTGTTAAAGAAAAAGCTCCCCGGTGAATTACCCAGGCGAGGCAGTAAGGAATATCAAAAAATCCACCGATTCCTTCTCTCGCGGGGCTTCAGCATGGAGCAAGTACTGAAACTCTGGCGTTGATAGCCAGGAGCAAGCCTGTATAATCGCTCAAAAATCAATCCGGATGCTGGCAATGGTCTGCACAGGGAAAACAGGGTTGTCCCGGCCAGCGCATACAGAGTGCATTCTGTCGGCAACCATTCGTATTCAGCGCCATGCGCAAACAGTGATCCCTATCCTTCTCCTTCTGCTCACTGCAGTTATCAGCCTGCCCGCGCAGGCAGACAGCTTTGTTGATCTGAGTATCGGACTGAACGCCGATAGCAATATCACCCGCGCCCTGCTGAGCAGCGATCGATATTCTGATACCAGTCTGGATGTGGAGGTGACGGCAGGACGCTTCTATCAGTTGCAGCCGGGCCGATCCGTCACTACTTTTGCAACCCTGGCGGCCAGCCGATTCGACCAGCTTGATGGCCTGGATGCACAACGCCTGGGCCTGGGTGCCAGTTATCAGCACAAAGCGGGTCTGGGTGCTTATGCCCCCAGCGTCAATCTCAGTTTGAACTGGAACCAGCACAACAGCGTTGGCAAAACCCGCGACCGTGACACTATGGAGCTGGAACTTAGTTACAGTAAACGGCTTTCAGCCACCTGGCATGCCACGGCTGGTTTTCTTTACGAATACAGCCAGGGACGCCATGACGGAGTCCGCCATTCCAGCATGTATTCCCCGGTCAATGACATTTACGATTTCTCCCAAAGAGGCGCTTTTGCCTCAGCGGAGTACGCGTTTTTCAATCAGGCATTGCTGAGCCTTTCCTATAGCTGGGTTGATGGCAACACTGTCTCGAGTGCGCTGGCACCGAATCCGCGCTTACTGGGCATTTCCAGCGCACTGACGCTGGATCCCGCAGTGCCTGCACCTGCGGGGCGTCGTCAGGTCGCCTACAGTCTGAAAACACAAGCTCATCTGTGGTCACTGGATTGGAGTATCCCTGTCGGCACAGACACCGCCTTCAGTATTGCTTATGCCCTTCAACAGATAGCAGCGCGAGCTGGTGTCGATTACAAAAACGATCGTATCAGCGTGAAACTGTTGCATGCCTGG
>JBDNGQ010000192.1:0-36692 GCA_041689205.1 Pseudohongiellaceae bacterium
GCAGGGATCAGCGTGCTCATTAACAAGTGCTCACAGGTTTTTTCATGAGCAGCAACTTAGCATTGCGCGCAGTGAAAGTGAATGCCCGCAGTGCTCAGCGCTGACTAACATTGATCCAGCGCAAGAGCGGAGATGGGTGCCGTGCTGTTCGGTACTGTAGCCACCTTCATCGCATGGCAGGCCAATATCAGTTCGGTATTGCAGTTGTTGTTACTCGGTTTTGCGATGGTGGTACCTCCAGCCATTGCGATCGTGTTTGTATTCTACTGGAAGCGCACCAGTGAGCGCGCCGCGTTTTACGGCATACTATCCGGCTATTCCATTGGTCTGCTGCACTGGGGGCTGAATACTCTCTATAAGGGGGCTGAAAATGCCGCCTCGGGAGGATTCTCACAATACTGGTATGAGTTGCAGAAAGATCTGGGCAAATGGGCTGACCCGACATTCTCTGCCACCCTTATTCCGCTGCTGGTCATCCCCGTATTGGTGATGCTGTTTCCGGATAAGACAAAGAATGCGGTGTCAGACAGGTTTTATGCCGAATTGCATGGCAAAAACGAGCAGCCTGATTTTAATAGTAGCGTCGGTTCCGCGGCTTGATCGGTGCCAGAAAGAAATAGAAAATCCACGCAAACCAGGAGAGAAAGATAATCGCCAGAATCCAGGCGATTTTCTCTCCAGTAGTGGTCTCATCAGAAGCCATAATAAATAAGATTGGCAAAAACCAGATAAACAAACCACCAAAAGCCACCAGCATGGCTATGCCAACGCCAATAATTGGCAGTGCCAGAACCAGCAGAAAGATGATAAGAGTGAAGACAATAAGGTTTCGCAAAAAGTTCATAGCTGGTTTCCTGAAGAGTGAACAACACTGTTAGACTAGCGATTATCATGCCAGTCTAAAGACCTCAAGCAAAAACAAGAACTTAGCGGATTCTCAAAACCTGGAGCGGGCGATTCTGACCACTATCCAGCACTCAGTCGCAGTAATTATCAAATTTCGCCACACGCTCTCAAGGTGCTTTCAACAATTAGCCTGAATCAGAAATGGACCAGGCTCACGAACACTGCGGGCTATCAGGGCGCAGAGTTCTTCAGCGGTATTCGCCACTGCACTGGGTACCCCAAAACTCTGCGCCAGAGTCGCCCAGTTTATTTCGGGATTGCCAATATCAAACAGGCTGGCTGCAATTTTGCCAACTTCGCTGACTCCCAGGCGCGCGTATTCAACATTCAAAATATTATAAGAGCGGTTGGCAAAGATCACTGTGGTCACATTGAGTTGTTCGCGCGCCTGAGTCCACAGACACTGAATAGTGTAACCGGCACCGCCGTCTCCCAGTAAAGCCAGTACTGGCCGGTCCGGACAGGCCAGCGCTGCGCCGGTTGCGACCGGACCACCCTGGCCAATGGATCCGCCAGTCAGGCTTAACCAGGAATGGGGAGCCGACGTCTGACAAGCCGGTTGCGCGGCATTGCCCGCCCCCGAATCGGTGGTAACAATAGCATTTTCCGGAATTGATGCAGCGATGGCCTGAATGAGATTGCGTGAATTCAGCTGCCCTTGCGGGGTGGGAATATCCGCTTTACTGAAACGGCTTAACAGGTTTTCCTCAGCGCCCACCTGATCCGCGAGATATTCCAGAGCATCCACCGCATCTTCTTCAATCCTGGCAAGGGTATGCACCGCGCAGCCTTCAGGAACCAGTCGGCTGGGGGTGGTGCGGTAGGCAAAGAAGCTGGCCGGCGTTTGCGCACCAACCAGAATCAGATGCCGGACACCTGCCAGTGAGGCAAGAATATGTTCCGGGAAATAGGGCATTCTTTCCACTTGCGGCGCTCCGGCTCCGCCATCTACACGAGCCGGGAAGGTGCCGGTCATGATTCGGCAGCCGGTTTTATTGCTGATACGGTTTGCTGCCGCCAATGCGCCTGGGCTGGTGCCCATGTGCTCAAGGATGATGACAGTTTTTTCGCCGGATTCCAGAACGCGGGCAACGGTCTCAACAGTGAGTGAGTCAACTTTGCTGCGATGAGAGGGCGGGTTTGCATTGACTGGACCGGGTGAGTCACCCCAGGCGGCGTCGGCACCCATAATCAGGGTGGCTATCTGACCTTGTGAGCCAGGGGTCGCCCGCAAAGTTGCGGTGTAAGCGTCAGCTCCATCCTGAGCGAGTGTATCGGCGGTGCTGCAGGATTTAATCCAGGACGAGTAGTTGCGTGCCAGAGTGTCGATATCTGAAGTCAGCGGCGCATCGTAGCCGATATGAAACTGTGGATGGTTGCCGACGATATTGATGATCGGAGTGCCAGCTTTGCGGGCATTGTGCAGATTAGCAATGCCATTGGCCAGACCTGGCCCAAGATGCAGCAGGGTGGCGGCTGGTTTGCCTGTCATGCGGCCATAACCATCAGCGGCACCGGTACATACACCCTCAAACAGCGCCAGTACGGAGCGAATTCTGGGCACCTGGTCCAGAGCTTGTACCAAATGCATTTCCGAGGTGCCGGGATTGGCCAGACAAAGGTCAACGCCGCAATTGGCTAAGGTTTCAATCAGGGCTCTGGCGCCATTCATAGGGTGTGCTCCGGTTCATTCATAGTCGTCGAGAGAAATTGGATAACAGGTAAGGGCCGATAGATAAAGGCCGATATAATAGGTACTGGCATACCTGACGGCAAGTCAGGAATCAGGATCCAGCGCAATCATATGGGCGGCTGCATAGCGTTCACCACGAATATTGTCGGCCTTAACAATTTCGCCGATCCGCCGGATGGTTTCGGCACTCAGCTGTAAATCGGCGGCAGCTGCGTTTTCTTCCACATATTTAACATGTTTAGTGCCAGGAATCGGTACGCTGCCGGCATCCTTCGCCAGCAACCAGGCCAGCGCCAGTTGCGCCATGGTGCAGTTGTTTTCTTTGGCCAGATCGCGCAAAGGTTTGACCACTGCCAGATTATGGTCGAAGAAATCGCCGTTGAAGCGCGGCATGGTATGACGAATGTCGTCGAGTTCCAGTTGCGCCATGTCAGTGATACACCCGCTTAAAAAGCCGCGACCCAGAGGGCTGAAAGGAACGAAGCCAATGCCAAGTTCGCGGCAGCAGTCGAGCACTTTGTATTCCGGATCGCGCGACCAGAGTGAATATTCTGACTGAACTGCACAGATGGGATGTTCGCGGTGGGCGCGGCGCAAGGTTTCAGAGGATACTTCTGACAGGCCGACATGTCTGATTTTTCCAGCGCTGACCAGATCAGCCAGCGCGCCGACGCTTTCTTCGATGGGGACATTTATATCGCGCCGGTGCAGATAGTAAAGATCAATGACATCAGTCTGCAGACGTTTCAAACTAGCCTCGCAGGTGGCTTTAATATTAGCCGGTGTGCAGTCGACCTGGCGTTTACCCTCTCTGTTGACGATGCCGCACTTACTGGCCAGCACGAATTCCTTGCGCCGCGACTTAAGAACTTCGCCGATCAGGGTTTCATTGTGACCGTCGCCATACAAACTGGCGGTATCGAGGAAGGTATAGCCAATATCCAGCGCACGATGCAGCGCACGTTCAGATTCGGAGCGTTCGGCCACGCCATAGGATTGCGACATGCTCATGCAGCCAAGTCCAAGCGCTGAAACCTTGAGTGCTCCTAATTTTCTGTACTTCATCGGTGCTCCTTGATCAGCTATCAGTTTTAGTATTTATGGCTTCTACAATACAGGATTCGTTCATGCTCTGTTAAGCCTGCAGGGGCTATTGTGGCTTTAACAGTTTCCACAGCCTCGCTTCAGCATCATTTGATGGTTAAGCGGGGCTTTTTTTTGACCGTTTTCTGCGCTGAGATCAGGCAATTTAGAAACTGCTTCAAATTCAGATAAAAGAATTTGCACTGGCTAAATAACCAGTGTATATATATACAGTATCAGAGCTGTATAAGGTTCGTGATAAAACGTAACGATGCTTTAAGACGATGTTGTAAAGATATTGAAACCATAGTGCTTTAAACATGGTGCGTGGTTTTACGTAAAGCGCCTGAGTTAAATGATCAAAAATTCAACAAACCGCCGCAGGGAGAAGAGTAATATAATGAACACCACTGATTTGATAATTGAACGCAGGCCAGTATCGACATTCAGAGCTACTCCAGCGGCCGAATTACAGGATCTTGATATCTGGCGGATCGTTGCCTGCCTACCCTGCAGCAGCTTTGGAGAAGTGAAGAGAAAAATCCTCAGTCTTTCCAGAGATCGCAGTTTTGCGATGAATTACTGGGTTAAAGTCTGCAAACTTAGAGCCACTAAAGGACTGCCAATGCCATGGGAGCGGATTCACTAAACATTATATCGTTGAGTATCTGCATAGGTGGGTAGTCTTGAAACTGTCTACTTGATTGGATTCGTTTCTTTGATATGATGGCCCGACCGTGGGGCCCCCCTCGAACAACAGAAGCTCACTGATCATTGACTTCCATCACATCGAAAATCTGCCATAAGCTTCTCGCGCATACTTTTGCAGCCGTATTACGGACTCCTGCTCTATTTTTGCTACTGGCGATAATTTTTCTGACCCCGGTGACATCGCTTGCACAGACAAATGTGCAGGCAGGTTTGCAGGCAGACGCTCAAAATACCTTGCCGCCAATTGAGAATGCTGAATCCATTCAATTGCCAGCGGATTTTGATCGCGTTAATTTTTATCTCATCACTGTCGATGTTGGTAATGCTCTGTGGAACAACTTTGGTCATACCGCATTGCGAGTGGTCGATGAGAACAGCGATACGGATCTGATATTCAACTGGGGCTTATTTGATACCAGCGTCGGTTATGTCACCTTTGCGTTTGACTTCCTGCGTGGGGTTATGGCTTATGAATTAGGTGTGTCACCTCCTGGCTGGGAGTTGCGCACCTACGAGTATGAGCAGCGCACAGTCTGGCAGGAAAGGATTAACTTAAGTAATGTACAAAAAGAGACACTGTATAAGCGCCTGGCGTGGAATCTGCGCGAAGAAAACATCAGCTATGACTATCATTACTTTTTTGATAATTGCACAACACGAGTGCGGGATTATCTCAATGAAGCTTTGCAGGGTGAGATTGCCTCGCAGCATCAGTCACTGGCTCCTGCTACCTTCCGCGATGAAGTGCTTGCCTACTATGCCAGTTTGCCGCCCATTGCAGTATCACTCGATGTTTTGCTGAATAGTTCTGTCGACAGGCGGATTACGGAATGGGAGCATATGTTCCTGCCACTGCAACTGCGCAACAAATTGATGAATCATCCATCCAGTTCATATGAGAACGGTCAGCGACTTAATCTGCTTGATGATTCAATAATATTGATGCAGTACGCTCCACCGCCTGCGCAATTGTATGGGTATTCTTATGTGGCACTGTTGCTGCTACTGCCGCTGCTGTATCTGATGTTTAATCTGCGACGCATATCAATTTCATCATTCTCCAGCTCCCCCGGTTATACCTTAAAGGTGCCAGGTGTCAATTTCAGGTTGCTGGGTGTGGCGGGTTTGATAATAGCGTTGGCCAGCGGTATCTATGGTGCGATGATGATATTTGGATGGTGGTTCTCAGGGCATCAGGTGATGTATCACAACATCAATCTGTTATTGTTCTGGCCAACTGATATTTTCGGTTTGCTGATGGCAGTGCGCTGGCTGATATTCGGTAAGGCCATCGTGACCAGCTCCAGCAGATACTCAATGATCGGTTTCTATCTGCTGGCTCATGTGCTCGCTGCGCTGGCTTATGTTGTTGCCGGTTTAACCGGATTAGTCGATCAACAAATGGATTCATTGATTATTATCGTGGTGCCTGTTCTGCTGATCTTCACCGCACTGGTATGGAGCGCAGGCCTGCATCCAGTTCGTAATATTCGTTTTAAATGAGGTAAGCGTGAAATTCAAAAGTACAGAAGCAGGGCGTGCGCCGGAGCTTGACCGCATCTCCGCAAAGATATCTGAGCTGGCCGCAAGGCAGAAGCCTCTGGAAGAATGTACCCCTGAGCAAGCCAGAGCCCTGCGCGCGAGCAGCGGTAACCCTTTTGAGCCACCGGCAGCCGAACTGAGGACGATTGAAGATATTTACATACCGGCGTCATCCGGGCAGTTGTTTGCGCGGATATATCGTCCCCATACAGAGATGGAAGAATTTCAACCCGCTCTGGTTTACTTCCATGGTGGCGGTTTTGTGCTCGGCAGCGTTGCCGGACATGACACCGTTTGCAGACAACTGGCCAGTCTTTCTTCCTGTGTAGTCATTTCAGTCGATTATCGTCTGGCCCCGGAAGCTAAAGCGCTGGGTATTATCCAGGATGGCTTTGACGCGTATTACTGGGTTCGTGATCATGCCACCGCTCTTGGCCTGGATGCGCGACGGTTAGCCATAGGTGGAGACAGTGCCGGCGGCAATCTGGCCGTGTCAGTTGCGCTGCGCTGCATCGAGCAGCAACTTCCAGTGCCTGCGTATCAGCTGCTGTTTTACCCGATTACGGACTGGCGTTTCAGGACTGCTTCACTTAATGAGTTTGCCGAAGGATACTTTCTGACTAAGAACGCCATGCAGTGGTTTCGGGAGCATTTTCTTGAGGATATGACGCAGGCAGAAAATCCGTTGATTTCACCGACATTATCCAGGTATCTGGGACTCCTGCCGGCTTCTTTGATAATAACCGCCGGCTTTGATCCGTTGCGGGATGAGGGTAACAATTTCGCGCAGCAGCTGGCTGCTGCGGGTGTTCCGGTGTCACATATCTGCTATCAGGATGTTATTCACGCCTTTGTTTCGTTTGCCGGCGGTATTGAACAGGGCATGGATGCGCTGCGCGAAGCAGGAAAGCATCTGCATTTAGCCTTGAACGCTGAAGTAGACGTGGTTTAGAGAAACAGCCATAACAGCAGCAGGCCCAGGGCAATTCGGTAGATCACGAATGGCATCATGCCAACGCGTTTGATAAATGCCAGGAAAAAGTAGATACAGAGCCAGGCGCTGATGCCGGACAGTAACACCCCAATCATCATCGCAGTCCATTCCACCGGTACCGATGCGTAAATCAGTTCCCCTGTTTTCAATGCACAGGCGATCAGAATCACGGGTATCGATAACAGGAAAGAAAAACGGGCAGCGGCATCGCGGCTAAAGCCCAGCATCAAAGCCGCCGTCATAGTGATGCCCGAGCGTGAAGTGCCCGGAAATAATGCGACGGCCTGTGCCAGACCAATAAACAGCACACTTTTCCAGGTCAGACTGTATTCATCTCGAACGCCCCGGTAACGCAGGTCTACCCAACCAAGGACTACGCCAAAAATAATTAAACCGGCAGCCAGATACAGTGGCGAGCGCAACACGGTTTCTACCTGGTCTCCAAATGCCAGTCCTGCCAGCCCCACAGGAATGGTGCCAAATATGACGGCCCATGCCAGCCGTGATTCGGCATCGCCGTGTCCGCGCAGTGAACGTAACCAGCTCACCGTCATGCGCAGTATTTCGTGTCGAAAATAGATCACCACAGCAGCCAGGCTGCCAACATGCAGAGCGACATCAAAAGCGAGACCCTGGTCATCCCAATTCGTGAGCACAGGCACCAGGATCAGATGCGCAGAGCTGGAGACCGGCAGAAACTCGGATACCCCCTGCACCACCGCTAGGACAATTATCTGCAACAATTCCATGAGCACTTCCAGTAATTTTTGTGCTGGCGATTATCACCTGTTGGCTGTGATGCAACAAGTCTCTGCAAGACTATTCACTGCATTGATCAGTTTCCTGGACAAGCCGGCATAAGCGAGCTAAATCTGATAGAGAGTGCTTAAAAAAACCTTAGACCAGACGTACAGGGAGTGTACTGATATGGAGCAATCAGCATTAAACAGGAGTCAGGCAGTTGTAAACCCGGCAGACAGGGAGTCCGCGGTCAGAGAGGTGACAGTGGACGGCAAGACAGTGACAATTGAAGTCGAGTGCTCTGCAGCCGGAGGCTGGCTGCTGCGTATCGTCGGCAGTCACGGGCAGATATCGGAATGGACAGAATTATTTATGTCATCCGGTGAAGCAATGGCAACCGGGCTCTGTGCTATAAAATATGAAGGAATCGATGATTTTTATGATGATCCCATATTCCGCAATTTGAACCGAGCACCATAGGCTTTTTTCACGATCAACAATAATGCCTGAGTCCGTGCCTGGCTCAGATCCCTTATACCCTGCCTCTTTACACGTATCGAGCATTTGCTCGATACGCGATTCTCAATGCCTGAAAAAAGTGTTAAAGTCCATTCGCTTCAGGAATCGGCGCTTGATTTCACTGTAATTCATCACCATTCCCCCCTTTGTTTTTTAGGAGATTTTCCCGTGAATGCAGATTTCACTGCCGAAGAGTTAAAGTTTCAAGAAGAAGTAAGTGCCTTTCTGGAAGCTGAGTTCCCGCAAGACATCAAACATAAAGTAGATAATGGTATTCGCCTGGAAAAGGAAGATTTCGTCCGCTGGCAGAAAATCCTCTACAAAAAAGGTTGGGCTGCGCCGAACTGGCCGGTTGAGCACGGTGGCACTGGCTGGACACAGACCCAGAAATACATATTTGGCATGGAAATGGGACTTATCGGTGCCATGGAGCCAGTAGCGTTTGGTATGAAAATGGTGGCTCCGGTTATTTACTCCTACGGCAATGAAGAGCAAAAGCAACGTTTTCTGCCCGATATTCTGGCCAGCAATGTGTGGTGGTGTCAGGGCTACTCTGAACCCAATGCGGGCTCTGATCTGGCGGCACTGAAGACTTCGGCAGTCAGAGAAGGCGACCATTATGTTGTTAATGGGACTAAAACCTGGAATACGCTTGGTCAGTACGCCGACTGGATTTTCTGTCTGGTGCGCACCGACAGCACAGTAAAGAAACAGGAAGGCATCAGCTTTCTGTTGATCGACATGAAAACGCCAGGCATCAAACTCTCTCCAATTTACCTGCTTGATGGAGAGCCGGAAGTGAACGAAGTTCACTTTGATAATGTGCGTGTACCAGTCGAGAATCTCATCGGAGAAGAAAATCAGGGCTGGACCTACGCCAAAGTTCTGCTCACCCATGAGCGTACCAATATTGCCCAGGTACCTAATTCCAAGCTGACGCTGCAAAAACTTAAAGAAGCAGCTGCCAACACCAGCGATGGTAATGGCGGTAGTTTACTGCACGATCAAGGGTTCGCTAAAAAGCTGGCAGAAATCGAAATCCAGGTGCTGGCGCTGGAATATGCTGAATTGCGCACTCTGGCTGCGATCAGTGTTGGCAAAGCTCCCGGTCCTGAATCCTCAATTCTGAAAATCGTCGGCACCGAAGCCAGTCAGTTTTTGGATGAACTGGCAATGGAAGTTGCCACTTATCACAGTTTGCCGCATGTGCCAGAGCAGTTCATCGAAGGCTTTACGGGAGATTATGTAGGAGCGGGCACCGCTGCATCCACGTCTGACACTTATTTCAATCACCGTAAAAAGTCGATCTACGGCGGATCGAACGAAATTCAGAAGAACATTATTTCCAAGGCTGTTCTGGGGCTGTAAAGCCAGGACTTATATTCAAGAGGTAAGATTGTGGATTTTTCTTATAGTGAAGAGCAGCAGATGCTGCAGGACAGCGTGCAGAAGTTTGTATACAACCAATATGACTTCGAGACCCGCAAAGGAATTCTTAACAGCGCTAAAGGTTTCAGCGACGAATACTGGCAGCTATTCGCAGAACTGGGCTGGCTGACGGTGCCATTCCCCGAAGAAGATGGTGGCTTCGGAGGATCAGCTGTGGACCTGCTGGTGATGATGGAGGAGTTTGGTAAAGGCATGGTCGTGGAACCTTTTATTGCGACTGCAGTTATTGCTGGTGGTCTGATCAGTGAGCTGGGCAGTCAACAGCAGAAAGAGGAGCTGATTCCACAGATCATGGAGGGCCGCCTGCAGCTCGCCACCGCGTTTGCCGAAACCGGCAGTCGCTATAATCTGGCCAGTATCGCCACCACCGCACGTAAAGACGGCGATAAATACATTATTAACGGTGACAAAATCGTCGTTCTTAACGGCCCGGATGCGGACAAAATTCTGGTAACAGTGCGTACCAGTGGTGATGAGCGCAGTGCAGAAGGAGTTTCAATCCTGCTGGTTGATGCCAACAGTTCCGGTATCAGTAAAGTTTCCTACACGGCGGTTGATGGACATCGCAGCGCTGAGATCAGCTTCAAATCCGTATCAGTTCCTGCTTCTGCATTGTTGGGCGCTGAAGGCAAAGCGCTGGAGGCACTTAGCAGAGTGATCGACCGCGCAACTCTGGCAGTATGTGCTGAGGCTGTTGGTGCAATGGGTGTGCTGCTGAAAAAGACAGTGGAATACACCAAAACGCGTAAGCAGTTTGGTACCGCAATTGGCACATTCCAGGCATTGCAGCATCGCATGGCCGACATGTTTATCGAATGCGAGCTGGCCCGATCGATTGTGATTATGGCGGCGATGAAACTCGACAGTGGTGAATCTGAAGCAGAAAAAGTCAAAGCCGTTTCGGCCGCAAAAAGCAAAGTCGGTCGTGCCATGCGCAAAGTTGGTCAGGAATCGGTGCAACTGCATGGCGGTATCGCGGTCACTGACGAACTCGATGTCGGACATTACTTCAAGCGTGTTACCACCATTGAACACATGTTTGGCAATACCGACTTTCATACCATGCGCTTTGCACGCGCTTGAAAGTGGTCGTGTCGAGAGTGACACTCTGTGAGTGAATTGATTTTTGTCCGTCATGGACAGGCATCCTTCGGCGCACAGTCTTATGACAAGCTGAGTGCACTGGGCATCCGCCAGATTGAAATTCTGGCGGAACACTGGCGCAGCACCGGTGAGCGTTTCGATCATATCTACAGCGGTGAACTGCTGCGGCAGGTGGAAACGGCTAATGGCCTGCTCTCACTGGTGCACACTGACCATGTACATGGCTCGCCAGTGCAGACGCTGGTGCATAGTGGTTTTAATGAATACAACGGCAGCCCGCTGATAGATATTTACCTGCGTGATCATGCCGCGCAGGTGGGTATCGGTACAGGTGTTCAAAGCCCGATCAACGATCGCAAGCTGTTTCAGCAGGTATTCGAAGCCGCTACGGCAAAATGGATAAGTGATCAACTGCGTCCGACAGAGCTTGATATCGAGTTTGAGGCATGGAGCGAGTTTCAGCGCCGGGTGCATGCGGCGATGGATGAAATAATGCAGCGCCATAACAAGGGCAGCAAAGTGCTGATATCTACCTCGGGCGGCGTGATCGCGCTGGCATTGCAGCGTGTGATGAAGTTGCCAGACAGCCAGGCGATAGCCGTAAACTGGATGGTCAACAACAGTTCCGTGACCCGTATCCGCTATGGTGGAGGGCGGGCTTCCCTTAGTCTGTTCAATGGACTGTCGCATCTGGAACAGCCGCAATATCGTGAATTGATAACCTTCCGTTGATCAGCTTTCGCTGCTAACCTTTCACAAATTTCCATTCGAAAGCAGAACCAGAATGAAGCAAGGATAGAATCCCCGTGACCACTGAGACCGTAATTCATAATCTGATTGACCAGCCCCAGCAGGTGCGTGCAGGAGAGGAGCTGGATATCAACCGATTGCGTGAATATCTGCAGCCGATACTGGGTTCAAAGGTTGCCGATCTGCAGATAAAGCAGTTTCCAGGCGGCTACTCCAATCTGACCTATCTGCTTAGCGCTGGCAGCGAAAAATGGGTGCTGCGGCGCCCGCCATTCGGCAGTAAGGTTAAATCCGCTCACGATATGTCCAGAGAGTTTCGAATTCTCACCGCACTCGAAGGTCAATTTCCCTACGGTCCCCGGGCTGTGCATTTTTGTGAGGATCAGCTAATTCTAGGCTGTGATTTCTATATCATGTCCTATATCGAGGGCGTGGTGTTTCGCAGAGAATATCCGCCAGGATTAAACCTGAGCCCGGAGCAGGTGCGGCAACAGTTCTTTGCGCTGTTTGATGTGCTGGGAGAGCTACATGCAGTCGATATTAAAAAGGCTGGATTGGAAAATTTTGGCCGCCCGGAGGGCTATGTTAATCGTCAGGTCACAGGCTGGAGCACACGCTTTATCAATGCAGTCACGCCGGATACAGCGAATTTTGATCGCGTGATGACATGGCTGCACGATCGCATGCCTGCAGAGAGCAGTATTGCCAGCGTGATTCATAATGATTACAAACTCGATAATGTCATCTGGTCAGCAGACAATCCCCTGCAGATGATTGGCGTACTGGATTGGGAAATGGCTACTGTCGGCGATCCGCTGATGGACCTGGGCTGCACACTTGGCTACTGGGTTGAGGCCGGCGATCCGGAGTTCTATCGCAAATTCAGAGCCATGCCAAGCGATGCTCCTGGTGCACCGACCCGCGCTGAGATAGTAGCGCGCTTCAGTCAGCGCACCGGCTTATCGGTCGATAAGTTTGATTTTTATTTCTGCTTTGGAATGTTTCGGCTGGCAGTGATTGGTCAGCAGATCTATTACCGTTATCACCAGGGGCTTACTAAAGACCCCCGTTTTGGCGCGCTGGTGGACAAGGTACACAGCCTCAAAGCCATGTGTGATCTGGTTATTGCCAGGTCCGACCTGTAGTGCCCGACCTGCAGTGTCAGACGTAGACCGGCTCAGACCTTTGCAAGCCGCGGCCGACCTCGGCTGCGTTCAAACGCAGTCTTCCAGTGCCCCTGCCGGAAGATATAGAAGTACATTGATGCCTTGATAATGTAATCAGCGATCAGGGCGGCATAGATCCAGTAAACGCTGAAGCCCAGCAGATAGAAAACCGCCGTCAGCAATACTCTTCCAAACAAAAATCCGAGACCGGTTATTTTCGCCGGGGCTTTGGTATCGCCAGCACCACGCAAAGCGCCACCGAGCGTGAACTCCACTGACATTAAGGGCTGCACGATGGCCAGCATGATGGTCAATGCCACCAGATAATCCAGTACCGTGGCGCTGCTGATAAAGAAGCTGCCAATAAGGCGTGCGTTCAGCCCAATGGCCAGGCCGATCAGCAGCATGGAGGTGAACGCCACCTTCAGATTGCGCCACGCAGCGCGCTCTGCCTCCGCAGGCTGCTTCGCGCCCAGATGCTGGCCTACCATGGTTGCCGTGGCTATCGAGAAACCCATGCCAATCACAATCGACAGAGACAATATATTGACGCCGATTCCATAGGCAGTAAACGCCTCGGTACCGTATAGAGAAACCACCCACATAAATGCGATGATCGACACATTGAAGATGGTCTGTTCGATGCCGGCCGGTATCGCAATTCTGATCAGGTGCGCGGCGCGTTCGCGATTGAAAAAAGGTTGCTTAACCGGGCGCAGGATCAGACGTTGTCCCTGCCACATTAAATAAAACAGGATTGCCGCCAGCAGATAAGAAATTCCTGCTGCATAGGCCGCGCCCTGCAGACCCAGTTCCGGCAGGCCGAAACGTCCGTAGACCAGCCCGTAAGCCAGTGCAATATTGATCAGGTTGCCCAGCGCTATTACCCAGACCGGTGTTAATGCATCCCCAGCGGCCCGCAACGCCGCACCGATTACCGCCAGAAACGAGAAGAACACATTGAAGTAGACGAGGATTTTCAGATATTCAGCCGCGTCACCCAGTGTCTCGCCCTGCAGACCAAAAATGCCAACCAGTGGTGTTGCAATAAACTGAATCAAAACACACAGCACCAGCGATGCGCCAAGACACAGCGATATCGATATTTTGAGGACCCGGTCGGCTTCGGCCGGATCCCTGCTGCCCATGGCATAGGCCACCAGGGCAGTGGTGCCGGCAGTAATCGCAAATATGATCAGTTGGATCGACATGTAGATTCGATCCGCCGCAATAACCGCCGCTACTGATTCAGCCCCCAGACTGGCGACAATTTTAATCGCGGCCAGATGCACCAGCGACAGCAGCAGGTTGCCAAGAATGGTGGGTCCGGCCAGTTTCAGCAGACTTAATTTAAGCGGAGCAGGATTGCTGACCGCGGGCTCAATGGCCGCTTGCTGGGGGTCTGGCATGAGAAAGGCCTGGTCGAAAAAAGATCCGTATTTTCCTCCGATTTCATAAATAGGCAACCGCAATGCCAACATATTTACAGGTATTTGTAAGAATTATCGGATTGGCAAAGTGTGTGCCCCCCAGCATGCTTGACCGGCATCGGCGGATAACGTACTTTCAGCGCCTGCCTGAAAAAAAGATCGTGTGATGAACGGTCGCAGTCTTCGGAGTTACGGAATGACAGAACGAGCTAATCACTTCACGGAATTTTCGCCAGATCACTTCAATAATCTTAATGACGTGTATCTGGCGACCCATCTGGGTATTCGCATTGTTGCTGTGGAACCCGGGAAGATCATCGCGGAATTGGATGTTGAACAGCATCATAAGGCTACCAATGGTTATCTGCATGCCGGTTCTGTGGTGACCCTTGCCGATACTGCCGCAGGTTATGGCTGCTTGGCCAGCCTGCCTGAAGGCGCGAAGAATTTTACGACTATCGAATTAAAATCCAATTTCCTGAGCACGGTAGCCGGTGGCACAATCTGCTGTGTTGCACAAAGCGTGCACAGCGGCCGTAGCACGCAATTATGGGATGCTGTGGTGACGGATAAACACAGCGGTAAAAACCTGGCTTTGTTCCGCTGCACTCAAATGATTATTTACCCACGTTAAAGGATTTCCCGTGCTTGAATCGATGCAGAAAAATCTGATCCGCTCAGTGGTGATGATCACCGCCTTTATCAATGGCTTTGTGATTATGTCGATTGAACTGCTGGGGGGAAGGGTGCTGGCACCCTACTTTGGCAGCAGTGTCTATGTGTGGGGCAGCATCATCACGATATTCATGCTGTCACTGTCATTGGGGTATCTGTTTGGTGGCCGACTGTCCAGCCGCAATCCGAATCCGGTGAGTTTCGCACTGTTCTTTTTTCTGGCTGCTTTACTCACTCTGCCGATCATTTTCTTCGCCGATTGGACCATGACGAAAATCTTTGTTGTCATTGAAGATCCTCGTTATGGTTCGCTGCTCACCGCCATGCTGCTGTACTTTCCGCCGATCTGCATTATGGGTATGGTGTCGCCCTATTCAATTCGCCTGCTGGTGCAGTCTGAGCAACATAGCGGACGCACTGCCGGTCATCTTTATTTCGTATCCACCCTGGGCAGCGCACTCGGAACTCTGGTAACGTCTTTTTATTTCGTACTCTGGTTCGAACTGGATCACGTAATGTGGGGACTGGTGGCGGTATTGATTCTATGTGGACTTAGTGTATTAGCTGCGTATCGCTGGCCGGTGCGACAGGCAAAACCAATGGAGCGATCGGTATGATGAAAAATACAAAGGCGTTGCCTGTACTGCTGTCTGCGGTGTTTGCGGCCAGTCTGTTGCTCACCCTTTCAGTAACCGCACAAACCCAATTGCCAATTATCCATGAAGAACGATCCGTGTACCGTAACATTGCAGTGACTGAATATGACGGTCGCCGCTGTATGCTCTTTAATCAGAATCGTGGCGATAAAAATCAGACCTGCATGGATCTGCGCGATCCAAAGAAACTGGTGTTCCACTATACCCGCATGAGTCTGGCCGGGCTGCTGCTTAATTCTGAACCCAAATCCGTGTTGGTCGCGGGTCTTGGCGGCGGATCAATTCCGATGGTGATGACGGAACTGTTTCCGCAGGCACAGATTGATGTGCTGGAAATAGACAGCGCAGTGGTAAAAGTTGCGAAAGAGTTCTTTAATTTCAAAGAAAGCGACAATTTAAAAGTACATGTTGTTGATGCCAGGGTTTTTATCAAGCGCGCTGGATTGCTGGGTAAAAAATACGACTTCATCATGCTGGACGCTTTTACCGGCGAGTATATTCCAGAGCATCTACTGACTCAGGAGTTTCTTGAGGAAGTGAAGCAGATACTGAGCCCTGAGGGTGTCGTGGTCGCCAATACATTTTCCAGCAGCAATCTTTATGATCACGAGTCGGTAACTTATCAGGCGGTATTTGGTGAGTTCTATAATTTCAAAATGCCCGGCAGCGGTAACCGGGTGATTATTGCTCAGCATGATGGTGTGCCAGAGCGGAGCACATTACGCGCTCCTGCGCAGCAGCTGCATCCTCGTCTGCGCGCGTATGACGTCACTATTCTTGAATACCCTGCGCGTCTTGATACCCGTCCCGATTGGGATACCAGCCGGCGAGTGTTGACCGATCAGTATTCTCCGGGGAATTTGTTGAACTAGGAGCTTGTCGGACTTGAGCGCTCGTTAAGTCCACCAGGCTAATGAATGATTTACAAAAATAAATGAAGAAGGAGTTTACTCATGAAATCTGTAACCCGACTGTTGTTGTGCCTGAGCCTGATCGCGTCCGTCAATTCCGCTTTTGCTGATGTAAAGATCACCCCTGATGTTGTTTATGGTCATAAAGATGGTATGGCCTTGATCTATGATGTATTTCAACCTGAAGCTCAGTCTAATGGTGCCGGCATACTGTTTATGATCAGTGGTGGCTGGTTTTCAGTATGGGCAGAACCAGCCAATCGGCTTGCCGGGTTTAAGTCGATGCTTGATGCAGGTTACACCGTGTTTGCCGTACATCATGGCAGTGCGCCTCGGTTCAAAGTTCCGGAAGCATACCAGGATGTAAGCCGAGCGGTTCGACATATCAAGCAGAACGCATCCAGCCATGGAGTTGATCCCGAGCGTCTGGGTGTTACCGGTGGCAGCGCGGGCGGACACTTGTCGCTGATGCTGGGGCTTGATGCCGATGCAGGAATGGCCGATGCGCGTGATGCAATCATGCGTCAGGGTAACAGTGTCGCTGCCGTGGTAGCGTATTTCCCACCCGTTGATCTGCGCACGATGACTGGACCCAATGAGCGCTTCCCAGCGCTGGAGTTTCCCAGTGAACAGGCCGCTGACATTTCGCCACTGCTGCTGGTTGATCCGCAGGATCCGCCAACCCTGCTGATCCATGGTGACGCTGATGATCTGGTCAATATCAGTCACAGTATCAATATGGCGGCTGAACTGCAGAAACATGGAGTAACTTCAGATTTCATAACAATTGCAGGCGGTGGTCATGGCTTCCGAGGCGCAGATGCTGAACAGGCCAGCGCGGCAAGGCTGGCATGGTTCAATCAACATCTGCTGCCATAGGGTAACAGCGCTTCCATACCTTTATTATTATTGACGGGTGATGCCAGCGAGCTGAAACAAATTTATCCAAATGGCGTCTAAAAATGGCTGCAATAGATACATTACGGAACAGCTCTGTTTGAAGCAACGAGAACACCTATGCGACATGCGATGACAGCGAAGTTTCTTAGTGTACTTTTAAAACCTGCTCTGCTTATGCCTGCGATGGTTATATCGGCTCTGGTAGTGGCGCCTGCGCAGGCCCAGCGTGAGCTGCCCGATTCCACGTTGATGCTGGAGAATGGTCAGTCCCTGCTGCAAAGCGGGCAGGTCAACGCAGCTGAAAAACTTTTCTATGATGCATTTCAGGTCAGCCGCGCGAATGGCGGTTTCTACATTCCCGAACAGATTTCAATCCTTGAAAATATTCTAGCCAGTAGTCTGTTACTGGGTAAATGGGATCAATTTCTGCAACGAGCTGAATACCTTGAACGGCTTTATGCGCAGCTGTATGGAGTGAATTCCGCTCAGATGGTGCAAGGCTGGCAAACGCTAAGCTACTGGCATCTGGCTGCAGCCGCAGCAATGGATTCAGACCTGACGGTCTGGCATCTGATTAAATCCCGCACATTATTGTGGCAAGCAGTCAGTCAGATTGAAGCCCTATCGGGCAAAAACGACCCGGCACTGGCACCCTTGTTGTACCAGATCGCGCTGCGACACTACTACACCGCCAATTCAACCCAGCGCCGTGGCATCACCAGTTATGAACTGCGCACAGACAGCCCCTCATTTGTCAGCGGTTGGGCGCAGCCGAAGAATGCGACGGTAAAAAGAGATTATGAAGTGGGTGTGGAGTTGCTGCAGCGTATCCGCGGAATTTATGCGGTCAACAGTCAGGCGGATGCCGAGACTGACGCGATGTTGCTCCTGCATCTTGCCGACTGGCAGTTGTTGTTTGGCAAGGGCGGAGAGGCACTGGGTCATTATTACGACGCCTGGGACAAATTGAATGCAGCCGGTTTTACTGCAGATCAGCTTGACCGTTATTTCAACCGCCCGCAGCTGTTGCCAGTCAGCAACCTGAGTACCCGGTTCGCAGCTGAACAACATGCTGACATCAACAAGCTGACGTTCAGCTACTGGTCGGCGGCTCTACCGGGCGTACAGGCACCTTCTGAGCACCCATTCACCATGCTCATGGGCGCTGGAAATGACATAAGCAAAGCAGCAGCCAGTATTGACCTGGAGGCCAGTGGATTTAATTCCGAAGTGCGTGGGCGTCGCGGTAATGGCTCATTCGATTATCACGTGGCAGATATCAGCTGGGCTGAAGAGCCCGTGAATATGGCTGTGGCGCAGGCGGAATTGAACATTTCTCTATTGAAATTTCGACCTGTACTGATCACGGGCGAAGTGGTCAACGCTGAGGATGTTGCATTGGATTATATGACAGTCGGTCCAGCGAGCCTCTAAGTGTCAGGGCATGTTCAGACTTTTTCAGATAAGGGTGATTATTATGAAGCAAACATTTCTTACGCTACTGCTCGGCATGATACTGGCTGCTTGTGCAAGCCCTCACACTGAAGGGCAAGATGAGGCAGCACAGCAGGAGCAGACACAGCGCCGACCACCAACCGATGCGGAGGTCGAGCAATATAATGCGATGGTAGAGCCGGATGAGCGCATTGTCTGCCGCGATGAAGTCAACCTGGGCAGCAATATTCCAGTCCGGCGCTGTCGTCTCATCATTGATATCGATGAGACTTCGACCTTTCATCGCGACCAGCTCAGAAGGGCGCTGCGCTAAGAGTCTCAGGACGGTTTTATAGAGCGCCCTTCATAAATCTCGTCATCAATAACCGTGCAGCGAGAAGAAGCCCCTTATAACTGCGCCGCCAGACGGGTGCCTTGATCAATCGCACGCCTGGCATCCAGCTCCACCGCAACATCAGCGCCGCCGATCAGGTGATAGGGTTTTTTCAGGCCATCCAACAGCGCACGCAATGGCTCCTGGCCGGCACAGATGATCACATTATCTACCGGCAGCAGACGCTGCTCACCGTTTACTTTCAGATGCAGCCCGGCATCGTCTATTTTTTCGTAACTGCAGGAATTGATCATCTGCACGCCTCTTTTTATCAGACCCAGTCGATGAATCCAACCGGTGGTTTTACCCAGGCCTGACCCCATTCTGCTGTCTCTGCGCTGCAGCATGAATATTTTGCGCGATGGCGCGGTAGTCTCGGCCACTACGCCTTCAATGCCGCCACGCGCCTGCAGTGTCATATCTACGCCCCATTCACGCATAAATGCCGGAATATTCTGGCTGGCAGCCTCGCCCTCGTGCGAGAGAAACTCAGCCACGTCGAAGCCGATACCGCCAGCACCAATAATCGCAACCGTATTACCCACCGCAGCTTTGCCTTCCAGCACATCGACATACCGTAATACCATCGGATGATCGATTCCCGGAATGTCAGGGGTGCGCGGTTTGATGCCGGTGGCAATGACGATTTCATCAAAGTTGCTGCTGTTCAGGTCCTGTGCAGTCACGCGGGTACCGAGTTTCAGTGTCGTGTTGCTCAATTCCAGCTGCCTGGCGAAGTAGCGCAGCGTCTCATAAAACTCTTCTTTGCCGGGAATGCGTTTAGCCAGGTTGAACTGCCCGCCAATTTCCTTTGCTGCGTCGAATACAGTGACCTGATGACCACGCTGTGCCGCAGTAGCAGCAAAAGCCAGACCGGCAGGACCAGCGCCGATCACAGCTATCTGCTTCGCTGAGAGCGTGGGCTTGATCAACAGTTCGGTCTCATGGCAGGCTCTTGGATTGACCAGACAACTGGCCAGTTTGCCGTTAAAGATATGATCCAGACACGCCTGGTTGCAGCCGATACAGGTATTGATTTCATCACTGCGCCCGGCTGCTGCCTTATTAACAAAATCGGCATCAGCCAGAAACGGTCGTGCCATGGAAACCATGTCTGCATCGCCACGCAGCAGGACTTCCTCGGCAATCTCCGGGGTGTTGATGCGGTTTGAGGTAATCACCGGAATCGACAGTTCAGCGCGGAATTTGCGTGTTACCCAGGTGAACGCCGCGCGCGGAACTTTGGTGGCGATAGTTGGGATCTGCGATTCATGCCAGCCAATGCCGGTGTTGATGATGGTCACGCCATTGGCAGCCAGCGCTTTACCCAGTTGCACAACCTCCTCACAGCTGCTGCCGCCCTCCACCAGATCAAGCATGGAAAGCCGGAAGATAATGATGAAGTTTTCACCGACCCGCGCCCGTACCCTGCGAACAATCTCCAGCGGCAGACGGATGCGATTTTCATAGGATCCGCCCCAGCTGTCGTCACGCTGATTAGTGCGTGCGGAGATGAATTCATTGATGAAGTAACCTTCCGAACCCATGATTTCAACGCCATCGTAGTTGGCGCGTTGGCAGAATTCAGCAAAATCAACGAAATCGGTGATCTGTTGCTGGATCTGCTGTTCAGTGGCAGCAGCAGGTTTGTAGCGATTTATAGGCGCCTGAATGGCGGATGGGGCCAGCAGGTTTTCAGTTTTCGCATAACGACCGGTATGCAGAATCTGCAGGCAGATCTTGCCGCCGTGCTGATGCACTGCCTCCGTGATCAACGCGTGTTTTGCTATCTGTCCAGGATCCCGATGCACCGGAGCGACACCCGGAGGCAGGCAGGATTCGCTGGGCATGAAGCCGCCAGTAACAATCAACGCCACGCCGCCGGCAGCTCGCTCGGCATAAAAAGCCGCCATGCGATGGTGGCTGTCCGCAATTTCTTCCAGACCGGTGTGCATGGAGCCCATCAGTACCCGATTGCGTAATTGCGTGAAGCCCAAATCCAGCGGTTCCATCAGTTTGGGAAAGGGGGTGTGTAAAGGGGTGTGCTCCATGCGTGCTGGTCTCATAGGCTGGTCAGTGTTCTGCAGTCAGCGTGCGTAACTGGGCCATATCAAGAATAGTTACTTCCTTCGCCATCACACGGATAATTTCTTTTTTCTGCAGCGATGAAAAAACCCGACTGACCGTCTCCAGGGTCAGACCCAGATACTCGCCGATATCGCTGCGGGTCATATGCAGCAAAAAGCAGTGCGGAGACAGCTGGCAACGGGCGTAGCGTGCGGATACGCTGAGCAGGAAGGACGCTGTACGCTGTTCGGCGGTATAGCTGCTGAGCAGGGTCTGGATCTGTTGATCCTTAACAAGTTCGCTGCCCATGATCGAAAAGAACCGGCTTTGCAGATTGGGCAGCTGCTGACTGAGTTTTTCCAGCTGTGAGAAGGGAATCTCGCAGATAGAGGAATGTTCAAGCGCGACGATTGAAGTCCCATGAACCCGACTGCCAATGCCGTCCATGCCCATGATCTCACCAGGCAGATAAAACCCGGTCACCCGGCTCTGGCCATCGGGGCCAAGGATATAGGACTTGAAGCTGCCACTGCGCACCGCATGGATCGAATGAAATTTGTCCTTTTGCCGGTACAGATGCTCGCCCTTACGCAGCGGCCGATTGCGCTCAATGATCTCGTCAAGCTGCACAATTTCAGATTTGTTCAGGGTGATAGGCAGGCACAGATCACTCAGGCGGCAGTTTGAACAGGTTGCTGCCGAGTTGTGCGGGCATATACGTGCTACATTCTGGGGATAGGCCATCTTGTGTCTCTGTTAACTGCCGACTCGAACCGTGAGAATATCGCACTTGGCGCCATGTAACACCTTGTTAGCCGTTGAACCCAGTAAAAGCTTCCACCCTGAAGTGCCATGGCTGCCGATGACAATCAGATCGGCACCAATTTCATTTGCTTTACTGCGCACTTCTGAAGCGGCGGAACCGACCGCGGTATAGCGGCGCTGTTCAGAAATCTGGTATTTGCCAGCGATTTCTGCAAGGCGCTGCGCCGATAAGCGCATGGATTCTTCCTGCAGTTCACTCATGTTAATTGCGTAAGCATCGATAGGATAGGCAGCAGTGACCGGTTCGACGACGTAAATGATACTGAGTTTGCTGATATCACCTGACGCGATTTGAATCGCCCGCTCGATGACCTTGTCTGACTCATTGGAAAGGTCAATTGCAACCAGCAGATTTGTATAGTCAGCCATTCTTCTTCCCTCACTGAAATGTTCTTTTTTTAGTGCTGATAACAGCTGCATGCTGCTGTTGTCTGGATGCTGCGAAAACCAGACCGGCCTGAAGCCGGATTGATTATACCAGGGGATTATCATACTCTCATGTTACGGTTACAACCTATGGAATCGCTTAAAGATCAACAATGAATCGGCGAGGAGAGACGGAATGATTGCTGTTAACAAGTTGCTGGTGGTGATTGACCCAGAGCAGGATTCTCAGCTGGCACTGGATAAAGCACTCAAGATTGCCAGATCCACCGGCGCCAGCCTTGAGCTGTTGATCTGTGATAGCAACAGTTATCTGGAAGATGGTCACTACTTCGATCCACCTCAGGCAATGAAACTGCGTGCCGAGCATGTCGAGAAAAACCGACAGATGCTTGAAGAAATGGCCCTGGTTATCCGGGCTCAAGGCTTCACTGTAAATGTGGACGCGCTATGGGGTAATCCACCCTGGGAAAAGATCATCAGCAAGGTGGTTGAATCAAAAGCTGACATGCTGATTCAGAATACCCGTCACCATGAAGTAATGGCTCGTTTGCTGTTGTCGCATCAGGACTGGCAGTTGATCCGGCATTGTCCCTGCCCGTTGCTGCTGGTAAAAGATCAGCCGTGGCACCGACCGCCGGTATTTGTTGCTGCCATCGATCCAACTCACGCCAATGATAAACCTGCCAGCCTGGATCATGGTCTGCTGGCTGCGGGAAAATACCTTGCCGAAGTTACCGAAGGCGAATTGCAGCTGTTCCATTCCTATTATAAACCGCCGGTTGCGGGTATTTATCCCATCGAGTTGAATGAAAGCTATTTCAGAGAGCAAGCCAGTGAGCTGCTGCAGAAATTTTCCATTTCCGAGCGGCGCTTGCATTTATCAGCGACAGATATACAGACGGCGCTGCCGCAACTGATGACAGAGATTGGCGCTGACGTCGTAATAATGGGCGTGATCTCACGTTCACGGCTGAATCGGTTTTTTATCGGGAATACTGCTGAAAAATTACTGGATCGCCTGTCACAGGATGTGCTGGTGATAAAGCCTGAAGGCTTCGCGGGCTGACGCATGTTTAGAGGCAGGTGTTTAGAAGCAATGCTTTACAGATAGGGCGAGAACAACCAGGCCAGTGAGTCTCTGATGTGAACCAGCAGAGGCCGATTGGCTATTGCATCGCGATAAACACGTCGGGAAATGGCGCGTTTACTTTCAAAATAGTCGCTGAGCTGCTGATTAACCTGTTCGCTGAACAGCTCCACGCCCATTTCATAATTCAGACGCAGACTGCGTGGATCCATATTCGCAGAACCAATCAACGAATAATTGTCATCGACCAGCAGCAGCTTGGAATGAATAAAGGGTGCTGGCTGATAATAGATTTCAATATCCTGTTCCAGAATCTGCAGCAGAATATTCTGTGAAGCCCAGTGCGCCAGCACAATATTATTATGACCAGAGAGCAGGATTGTCACCTGCACACCGCGCAGATGAGCGGCTATGATCGCGCCCGTCAGATCCAAAGTTGGTAGAAAGTAGGGCGTCATGATACACACCCTGGTTTGTGCAGATGAAATCACTCCCATAATCAGATTGTTGAGTTTATCCAGATCTTTGTTGGGGCCGTCAAGGACCAATCGACTCCACATCGGGGCCACCAACAGGTTCTCATTGCTGCTCTGAAACGACGGAACTTCATGAGTTCTTTTGCAATAGTGCCAGTCCCTCCAGAAAGCCCATTCCAGCTCGTCGACGATTTTCCCGCTTAAACGAAAATGAATATCCAGAACTCGATTTGGATTATCGGTGCGATGAGCCAGGTGCCGGTCGCCGATATTCTGGCCGCCGGTAAAAGCATACCGTCCATCAACAATTAATAATTTGCGGTGACTGCGCAGATTGATATTAAGCGCAGGGGGCAGCAGGGTAACCGGGTTAAAGCGAACAAATTCGATATTGTGCCGGCGCAGGCGTCCGCCGATGCGGGGCAGACTCATAAACTCGCCAAGGCCATCGATAATCACCTTAACTTCGACACCGCGTTGTTGTGCTCTATGCAATGCATCAACGAACAGATGCCCGGTGGCATTATTGTCAAAGATATAAGATGCCAGCAGAACCCGGCTTGTTGCGGCGTCAATCGCCTCAAGCATCTGCGGGTAAAGATTTTCTCCGTTCTCCAGCACTTGCAGATCAGTGCAGGCGCTCAGACCTTTTTTGGTGAGGGTTTCGCCTACTTTGGACAGGGGGCGGAAGTCAGTCCCCTCCGGCTCAGCAATAGTGGGCAGGGAATCCCGGCTGATCTTGATAAAGTAATCTCTTTTAGCTCGATGGCTGACACGGTTAATTCCGAAAACCAGATAAATAATCGGGCCTGCAAGTGGCAGAATGAAACACAAGGCGATCCAGCCAAAGGCTGCCTTGGAATCCCTGTTAGTCAACAACGCATGGCCTGCAGCAAGAAATGCACCGGCCAGTAAGGCCACCGAAACTATCCACAGCAGCAGAGGTTGAATCACGTTATGGCGTCCTTACCTGGATGTCAGCGGTCAGTGCGCAGTGATCGGAGAAGTTTCGCCAGTTTTCGCCCGCAATGCTGGCGCTGGCACTGATGTTAAAGCCGCGCAGATAAATTCTGTCCATCGCCAGCAGCGGATAAAACGCCGGATAGGTGCGTGCACAGAATCCATTCTGCTGCTCATGGACCTCTTGGACCTGCAGATGCTCAATCAGACTGTGATGACAGATTTTTCGCCAGTCATTGAAGTCACCAGCGATGATCAGTGGCGCATCGTCTGGAACATTGCGTTTAACGTAGTCGATCAACAAAAATATCTGCTGACGACGCTCGTTTTCAAACAAACCCAGATGCACGCAGAGCAGGTGAATATTGCCAGTGATGGTGCCGTGCAGAAAACCGCGTTGAGAGTAGTTTACAAAGGAGGCATCAATGTTGTCCCAGGTGACAAATGGATGCTCGCTCAGGATAGCGTTACCATGATGTCCATGCTGATAAATCGCATTTTTGCCATAGGCCTGATGTGACCATACCGTATCGGCCAGATACTCAAGCTGACTGTCTTCGGGCCAAAGGCTGATGTTCTTTTGATGGCGCGCATTGGCACCAACCACTTCCTGCAGGAAAACCAGATTGGCACCACTGGCTCGCAGGCACTCGCGAATGCTGCTGAGCACCAGTCGGCGCGGGCCAATCGCGAAGCCCTTATGGATGTTCAGTGTCAGTACTCGGAATGTTTCTGCAACCATCAAATAGGCAACCCTGGGGGAATTATTATTGCGCTGGCTGTGTGTTCTTCATGATCAGCACATCGCAGGGGGTGTCATAAAGTATTTTTTCTGCAGTGCTGCCCACGATAGCCCGTTCGACGAAGTTACGTGACAGGGCACCGAGAACCAGAATATTACCTCGTTCTTTTTTTATGCACTGCAACAGGCTTTTGATCAGTTCACCTTTGACCAGCGTCACATTCTCGGGACCGATGCCATGGGTCTGTGATAATTGTTCAACTTTTACCTGGTGATTACGTTTGACTTCTTTGATGTAATCTCCCGCATCCAGAACTTTGGGGAACATCGTGCCCATATCAGGAA
This sequence comes from Pseudohongiellaceae bacterium, assembly GCA_041689205.1. GTDB lineage: Bacteria > Pseudomonadota > Gammaproteobacteria > Pseudomonadales > Pseudohongiellaceae > JAVVEG01. The sequence continues at coordinate 25,948 of JBDNGQ010000192.1, forward strand.
GATAGCTGTGGAATGCACGTGGTGTCAGTTGCAGATTTTTTGCAAGGCTCGCTGCTGTATCCAGTAACAGGTGATCCAGTTGATTCTGTTGTGCCTTTACGTGTAAGGGGTCAACGGCAGCGATAATACTGCCATCATGATGCCATTGCTGGGACTTGACCAGCAGCAGAGGGCAGGGGCTGTTCTGAATCAGATACCAGTCCGTGTTGGTGATGAGAATATTCTTGAGTGCACTGGGTTTTTGAATGCTCTTTAAGGTTATGTCGGGTTTGTATTCAAGAATTTTTTTCAGTATTGCATCAGAGCTGTTTTTGGCCGAGCTGAACTCCGCGGTCGCACGGATCTTCATCGCGGAGAACTCGCCGCGCAGAACCTGCAGCATTTTCTCGTATTGTTCTGCAAACAGCTGCTGCTGTTTCTTGAAGAACAGACTGCCCAGACTTTTGCTGCTGACACTGTCCGGGTTAAGGGCGTTCGGCTTGCTCATAAAAAGCAGCACATTGGAGTTGTACTTCTCGGCGATAAGCTTCGCTCGCTGAATAATAAAATCTGAATCGGTATCCGGGTCTACGACAAGCATTAACCTGTTGATGCTGTTCACGTTCTGTGTCACTCCTGCGGGGGGATTTACCTGCTCATGTTAGCATCATCCGCGCAATCCATATGCGTGCAACGCATCCAGAATGTACTGCGGCAGCGCAAATGCAGCAAGGTGCAGCGCCGGATTGTAGTAGCGGCTGGTGATATTCAATGCCTGCCAACGCCGCTGGAGGACTTCAAGTGACTGCTGCCGCACAGCAGGATTATCACTGGCCCAGGCAAAGCACATAATGCCGCCGATATAGGTTGGTACAGCAGTGCTGTAGAAACTCCAGTCCTGGAACAGCGGTTGCAGCCGACTGGCCGTGCGCAGCAGTTCCTCGGCCTGCATAAACGGCACACCATTTTGAGTAACCAGCACACCGCCCGGAGTCAGGCAGTTCTGACAGCCGCGGTAAAAATCCTCGGAGAACAGCACTTCAGCGGGGCCATGAGGATCTGTGGAATCGGAGATGATGACGTCGAAGCGATCGTTGCAATGATGCACGTAATCGAAGCCATCGCCAATCACGATGTTCGCACGTGGATCTTCATAGGCTCCCGCGCTGTGTCCGGGCAGATACTCTTTCGCCATGTCGATGACAGCGCTGTCAATCTCAACCTGGGTAATATGTGTGACAGCTGAGTGGCGACAGACCTCGCGCAAAATGCCGCCATCGCCGCCACCGATGATCAATACCCGCTGAGCTGACCCATGCGCCAGCAGTGGCACATGGGTCAGCATCTCGTGATAGATAAACTCATCTTTCTCAGTGGTCTGCACTACGCCATCGAGCGCCAGCACCCGACCGAACAGGGCATTTTTGAAAATTACCAGATGCTGGTGCGCGGATTTTTGTTCGTAGAGCATCTCGTCGATAGTCAGTGTCTGACCATAAGCCGGATACAAGGTCTCAGTCCATGATTTGCTTGCCATCAGGTTTGGTTCGACCTTGTTCCGTTTACTGGCTCAGGGTCTGACTGGGTCAAACCTCGCAGCTGTTCACCGATGGTGACGCTGGTGGGCTTGAATGCACTTTTTAGAACTGGAATAGCTTTCTCAGGCTGGGCGTCGCCGCACATGAAGATATCAAAGGCTGCATAGCCACGCTCAGGCCAGGTATGCACACTGATATGCGATTCGGCCAGCACAGCAACTCCGGAAATACCGCCACTGGGCGTGAAGTGATGCATGTGGATATGCAATAAAGTTGCGCCACAGACTTCAACGCATTCGCGGAACCGGGCTTCCATCAGCTCCAGATCGCTCAGATTTTCAGCGCCCCAGAAATCGATCAACAGATGTGTTCCGGCGAATTCAAGGCCATTCCTGCGAATGAAATGATCTTCATGAGCGGGAGCGACATCATTTTTGAGCGTCGGCCATTGATTTTCGTTCGCGCACGGGTTTACTGAGTTTACAGATGTTTGGAAGGAGGAGATTTTGCTCATGTTGCGGGCCCCTAAAGTTGACGGCGATGCCCATAGAACCTCTGCAGTAAAGAACTCTGTCAGATCGGACTACAGGCCTCCGCGCCATACATTAGAATATCTAACTGATTGCTACGTGATTGCCACGTCGCTGCTGCCGGCGCTTCGTCGGCAGTGGGACGCAGTTTAAGTACTTCCTGGCGGATTACAAGAAAATACTGTTTTAGTAGCATGGTTACTGTGGTCAGGGACACATTCAGCTTGCATCTTTAATCATATTTCTCGCAATGATCAGCTGTTGAATCTGACTGGTGCCTTCATACAGACGAAATAATCTTACATCACGATAGAAGCGCTCTACTGCATATTCAGAGATATAGCCCGCTCCGCCATGAATCTGCACAGCGCGGTCAGCAACGCGGCCAACCATCTCGGTAGCAAACAACTTGCAGGCAGCGGACTCAGTGCTGACATTCTCGCCCCGGTCCCGTGCTCTTGCAGTTTCCAGTACCATACAGCGTGCGGCGTAGGTTTCAGTTTTGGAATCGGCCAGCATGGCCTGAATCAACTGATGTTCAGCAATGGGCTTACCAAACTGTTTGCGCTCCATCGCGTATTTCAATGCGTCAGCAATCAAACGTTCAGCTACACCGACACTGACGCCGGAAATATGCAAACGGCCACGATCCAGAACTTTCATCGCGGTGATAAAGCCCTGACCTTCTGCGCCAATAAGATTCTCCGCGGGAATTCGGCAATCCTCAAAAATCACATCACAGGTCAGTGAGCCAGCCTGCCCCATTTTCTTGTCAATAGCGCCCAGGGTGAGCCCCGGTGTGCCTTTTTCTACAATGAACGCAGAGACGCCGCGCGCTCCCTTAATATCAACATCAGTGCGCGCCATCACGTTAAAGGTATCGGCAACCGGGCCATTGGTAATATACCGTTTGGTTCCGTTAATGATGTAGTGATCGCCATCGCGGCGCGCCGTCGTTTTTACGGAACCGGCGTCTGAACCCACATCAGGTTCAGTGAGGCAGAAGCAGCCGACCCATTCACCGCTGGCATACTTTGGCAGAAACTTCTGCTTCTGGGCGTCGGTGCCGTCAAAAACTACTGCGGCAGAGCCAATACCGTTATTAGTGCCAAGGATAGATCGGAACGCCGGGGAGGTGCGGCCCAGTGACATCGAGACATAAATTTCTTCTTCCATGGTCAGACCAAGACCGCCGTATTCTTCCGGAATGGTCATGCCGAACAGCCCCAGCTCTTTCATCTCCCGAATGATTTCATCAGGTACCTTGTTGTTTTCCGCCACTTCCTGCTCAGCAGGAATCAGGCGCTCCCTGACAAAACGATCGACGATATCGATCAGTTGATTCAGAGTTTCCTGGTCACGTATCATTTTTTGCCTCTCAAATTGCTGCTGCTATTGCTGCTGTCGGAATTTTAAAATCGGGCAATGATAGCGCGTATTCGCCGGGCTAGTCGAATTCCCCATGCGTATAGCATGTGCTAACATTGGCGCCCTCAATTTCAGCAGATCTGGCGGCGGGAACCCTTTTATGACCAAGAACACCGATGCATTTATCTATGACGGAGGCCGTTCAGCCTTCGGTCGACACGGCGGCAAACTATCCTCCATGCGTCCTGATGACCTGTTGGCGCAGGTGATAAAGACGGTCGCAGGCCGCAATGCATTTGCTCCGGAAGAGTATGAAGATGTCATTATTGGCAATACCAATCAGGCCGGCGAAGACTGCCGTAACGTAGGCCGTTTCGCGGCACTGCTGGCTGGATTGCCAACGAGTGTGGCGGGACTGACAGTGAATCGTCTTTGTGGTAGTGGTCTGGCCGCCGTGCTCGACGCCAGCCGCGGTATAAAGGCTGGCGAGGGCAGTCTGTTTATTGCCGGCGGTGTGGAATCGATGAGCCGCGCTCCGTTAATTCTATCCAAAGCCCACAGCGCCTTTGACCGCGGACAACAGTTGGCGGACAGCACCCTGGGTGCTCGTTTTACTAATCCTCGTATCAGCAAAGCGTTTGGTGAAGATACGATGCCGCAGACGGCTGATAATATTGCCAGCGATCTAGGTATTTCCCGTGAACAAAGCGATATCTTCGCAGCCGGATCGCAGGCCAGGTATGAGGCGGCGAGGGTAGACGGATTTTTCGCCGGAGAAATCATTCCGATAGAAATCGCTCAGGGTCGTAAAGCACCTCCAGTGAGCGTTGATGCCGATGAACATCCACGAGCCGATTCCACACTCAGCATACTTTCCGGTCTACGCCCTTTGTTTGAAGGCGGCGTAGTCACCGCGGGTAATGCGTCTGGTATTAATGATGGCGCTGCTGCGCTGATCATCGGAGATGCTGCGATTGGCCAGAAATATGGTGTCAAGCCTCGTGCCCGTATTATTGCCGGTGCTGTGGCTGGGGTGGAGCCACGCGTAATGGGGCTGGGCCCGGTGTTTGCAGCCCGCAAAGCGCTGGCCAGAGCTGGCTTAACGCTGGCAGATATGGACGTGATCGAAATCAATGAGGCCTTTGCAACCCAGGTACTGGGATGCTTAAAGCTGCTGGATATCGATTTCAATGATCCGCGTGTCAACCCAAATGGCGGTGCTATTGCAATCGGGCATCCGCTGGGCGCCTCAGGAGCCAGAATAACGCTGAGCACCGTGCGTCAACTTGAGCGTACTGGCGGCAGATATGCGCTGGTCAGCCTGTGTATCGGCATCGGCCAGGGCGTGGCGGCAATCATCGAGCGGCTGGATTAATGCGCTGGCGCGGATGAAACGGCTTCTTGCATTGACAGTCGTTTAAAACAACAGTATCTGAACTGACAGTAGTTAAAATGACCGTAGTTAAAATGACTGTATTAAAATTGAGTACTTAACGAACGCAAAGAAAAGGAATATTTATGTCACCAGTAGTCAGCTATGAAATCGTCGATAATATCGGCGTTATCTCGATCAATAATCCTCCGGTTAATGCGCTGTCGCACGCGCTGCGCGAAGGCCTTGAACAGGCAATCAGCAGTGCGCAGAAAGATAATTCCGATGCGATAGTGCTGTTCTGCGAAGGTCGCACATTCATTGCTGGCGCTGATATTACCGAGTTCGGCAAGCCGCCAAAAGAGCCGGGCCTGCACGAAGTACTGGTCGCCATCGAGAATTCCAGCAAGCCCGTTATCGCCGCTATCCACGGTACCGCGCTGGGCGGCGGTTTTGAAACTGCGCTGGCCTGTCATTACCGCTGTGCGCTGATATCGGCCAAAGTCGGTCTACCGGAAGTCAAACTGGGACTGCTGCCTGGCGCTGGCGGTACTCAGCGTGTTCCACGCGTGGCCGGGGTCAAGGCTGCGCTGGAAATGATGACCAGCGGTAATCCGATCTCCGCCAGCGAGGCAAAAGAGATGGGTCTGGTCGATGAGATTATTCAAGGCGATCTGAAAGCCGGGGCAATTGCCTATGCCAAAGAGCTGGTTGACTCCAATGCGCCACTGACCAGAATCCGCGATATCACGATTGATCCAGTCAGCGTCGAGCCCGGTTTTTTCGATGCTTATCGTAACAAGATTGGCCAGCGTGCCCGCGGCCAGATTGCTCCCGACCGCATCGTATCCTGCGTTGAAGCAGCGGTTAATCTGCCCATGGACGAGGGTCTGAAACGCGAGCGCGAACTGTTCACGGAACTGCTGCACTCATCCCAGTCAGCCGCAATGCGTCACGCGTTTTTTGCTGAACGTGAAGCCGCTAAAATCAAAGATCTTCCTGCTGATACCAAAACCCGCGACATCAGGAAAGTGGCAATCATTGGCGGTGGCACCATGGGCGGTGGTATCGCCATGTGCTTTGCCAATGTCGGTATCCCGGTAGTGATGGTAGAGATAAATGATGAGGCGCTGGAACGGGGCCTGAACATTATCCGCAAGAACTACAGCATCACGGCTCAGAAAGGCAAGATGACCGAGCAAGAAGTGGCACAGCGGCTGACGCTGATCAGCGGCACCACCGATTATAAAGATCTTGCCGACGTTGATCTGGTGATCGAAGCGGTATTCGAAAATCCGGATATCAAAAAAGAAGTGTTTGCGAAACTGGATGCCGCCTGCAAACCCGGCGCAATTCTCGCCACTAACACCTCATATCAAAATGTTGATGACATCGCTGCGGCCACCAAACGTCCTCAGGATGTGGTTGGCATGCACTTTTTCAGCCCCGCTAATGTAATGCGATTGCTGGAAGTGGTACGTGGTGCGAAAACGGCTGATGATGTGCTCGCTACTGCGATGCAGATTGGCAAGAAGATTGGCAAGGTGGGCGTGGTTTCACGCGTTTGCTATGGTTTTATCGGTAACCGCATGCTGACCGGCTATGGCCGTCAGGCACATATGCTGCTACTCGATGGTGCCACACCTACCCAGGTGGACGCCGCCGCCGAAGAATTCGGCATGGCCATGGGTCCGCTGGCCATGAGCGACCTGGCCGGCCTGGATGTTGGTTATAAGGCGCGTCAGGCCCGTAAAGATCTGCCTGATGACCCACGCACTCACGGTATCGCGTCAGCGCTGGTGGAAGCGGGCCGACTGGGCCAGAAGAGTGGTGCCGGCTATTACAAGTACGACCCGCAGACCCGCGCGCGTCAGTCCGATCCCGAAGTAGAAACCTTGATTGTGCAGCAGTCAGAGAAGCTGGGCATTCAGCGTCGTGAGATCAGTAAAGACGAAATCGTGGCACGCCTGTTCTTCCCTCTGATCAATGAAGGTGCGTTGATCCTGGAAGAAGGCATTGCCCAGCGTCCCAGCGATATCGATATTGTTTATCTGTACGGCTACGCATTCCCGGTCGCCAAAGGTGGTCCGATGTTCTATGCCGATCAGATTGGTCTGAAGAAAGTCTACGACACAATCTGCGAGTACCGGGACAAGGGCGGCGAGAAATACTGGCAGCCTGCGCCCTTACTGGAAAAACTGGCCAAAGAAGGCAAAACCTTCGCGCAGTGGGCGAGGGAGCAGTCATGATCTCCTGGCAGACTGTTAAGCCCGGTGCAGCGCTGGTTCGTGTTGAATCTGAAACTCCACAGCCGCAGGGCTCGCAGGTGCTGGTGAAAATGCTGGCCTGCGGTGTCTGCCATTCGGATATCCACCTGCATGAGGGCAGTTTTAATCTGGGCAATGATAGACATCTGGAAGTTGGCCGACCGGGTCAGGTGCTCGGTCATGAGATTTTTGGTGAAGTCGTTGCGGTTGGGCCGGATGCAGAAAATGTGCAGATCGGTGACCGGCGCGTAGTTTACCCCTGGATCGGCTGCGGTGAGTGTCCCTCCTGCAAACGTGGGGAAGAGCATCTGTGCACGCCTGGCCGCGGCCTTGGCACGATGGCGCCGGGCGGTTTTGCCGATCATGTGCTGGTCCCACACAGCCGTTATCTGTTTGATAAAGGCGATGTCTCAGATTCGTTGTCCTCTACGTATGCCTGCTCCGGCTTGACGGCATACAGTGCCTTGAAGAAAGTTGGACCTTTGCTGGAAGGTGATTGCGTGGTCATCATTGGTGCTGGTGGCGTTGGTATGATGGCTCTGCAGATAGCGCTGTCGATGGGTATAGAGCCGATTGTGGTCGATATTGATGACAGCAAACTCGCCGCTGCCAAAGCTCTGGGAGCCAAAGCGGTATTTAATTCCACTGCCCCAACCGTTGCTAAAGAAATCAAGAAAATGACGGGCGGGGCTTTTGCTGCGCTGGACTTCGTCGGCGCGGAAGCTTCAAGTAATCTCGGGCTTGCCTGCCTGCGCAAAGGTGGCAAATTGATCATCGTCGGTCTCTATGGCGGCGCACTGAACATCCCGCTGCCGTTTATTCCGATGAATGCACGCATTATCCAGGGCAGCTATGTGGGCAGCCTGCAGGATATGGATGATTTGATGGCGCTGGTGCGGGCGGGGGAAATTGCTCCGATCAGGATTGAAGAGCGTCCGCTGGATCAGGTGAGCCAGGCCCTGCAGGACCTGAAGACAGGGAAGGTGCAGGGGCGGGTGGTGTTAACTCCGGTGTAGTGGATCTCACCCGAATTGTTACAGAAGGGCTATCACAGTAGACATTGCTGGCTGTGATCATTATTGTGTCGCATGGATTTGATTTTAACCACGGATAGCTGCATGCGCAGACGAGGTAAGCCGCTACACTCAATTAAACAACGGTGAAATTATGTTCGATAGACAAAAAGATCGTCAGGATAAAGCAGTAGTACCCCCGTCCGCACCTGCACCCGCACCTGAAAGATCCTTTAATCCAATAAGTAATGTCGCAGCTGGCAGCAGCAGGAGCACTGGTATGGCTACAATCGGAGCTACAATTCGCATTAAAGGAGACGTCGCGGGTGATGAAGATCTGCGCATAGAAGGCACGGTTGAAGGCACAGTCAACCTGGCAGCGCACGAGTTGTTGATCGGCGAATCAGGTAAAGTGATTGCTGATATCACTGCAAAAGTTGTGCGTATCCATGGTGAGGTCCAGGGTGATATTACCGGCAAGGAGAATGTGATTATCTCCAGCACCAGCAATGTAAAAGGCAATGTGGTCACGCCGCGGATGACGCTTGAAGACGGTGCCCGATTCAAGGGCAGCATCGACATTGACCCTAATGCCAACAGCAGCAAACACACTGGATCAGTCAGCAAGCCGGTCGATTTTTCCGCCCGCAGCGAGAATTCCGACGGGTTGCTGAGCAAAGTTAAGTAAACCAGGAATGTCAGTGATACTTACGATGGTTGATTGCCTCCATGTCTGAACTGCAGACTCTGCCATCGCAATTGCTGGCATCGCTGATTGAACAGGTAGAACAAAGCAGTCCTGTGTTGATTCTCGATGCCGGGTTTGGCGTCTCGGACACCTTGACGTTCTTTAATGAATTTCGCTGTCAGCTGTTTTTCAGCGCTTTTTATGAGTTGCTGCCGCTCAGTGATGACATGGCCGCGGACGCGGACGAAGAGGAGGTGTGGTTCAAGTTCTTCCAGCAGAAAATGAATTATCCTGTGGGTACCCGTTTCGATTTATGTCTGTTCTGGGATTTATTCAGCTATCTCAATGATGCTGCGCTGCGTGCTTTCAACCGCGCACTGGCTCCGTACATAGATCAGCGTACTGCCGGTCACGGTTTCGCCATGCTGAACACTGCGCCGCATATGCCCGCCAGGGAGTATGGGGTTCTCAACAGGAATCAGTTGACGATAAGGCCTCTCAATGCACCACGGTCCGCACCTTTTCCACGCTCCCGATCCAAAGTCGGAGAGCAGCTTACCGGCTTCATAGTAGGGCGCAGCGTTCTGCACCAGGGGGGATTGATGGAGTTGACACTGAAGGGTAAGCCGTCAAGCTGATCAGCTTTTCGAAGTTCGCGTAATCCTGCCTGACTACTCTGGGACCGGTTAGCGCCTCATCAATTGATCGTGGACTGTACATCAATTTAAGCCTATTCTTTTGTGAAACTAATTCGCATAAGAGACAACAATGAGTGTCCCGGGCTCCCTTCTGAAAATTTTCCGATTCGCAAAAACTCTGCTGGTTTCGGTGCTGCCGATGCTGCTGGTCGGCGCTCCGTATGCTTATTCCCAGACTGCAGGGGAAATGGCACGCTCTGCTGCAGAATTTCTGGAGGCACTCAGCGCTGAACAGCGCAGCAGTGCGAGTTTCGCTTATGACAACGATGAGCGGTTGCGCTGGCACTTTATCCCCAACGAAATGCATCCCCGCAGCGGCGTAACCATTAAGGCTCTGGACAGCAGCCAGCGTGAACTGGCGCATAAACTGCTGATGACCGGTCTGAGTCAACGTGGTTATATGACATATTCGGATATTCTGATTCTGGAACAGATTCTGCAGGATCTGGGTCAGGATAATTTTGCCAGAGATCCCGAGGAATATTATTTGACGATATTTGGTAATCCTCAAACTGCGGACACCTGGAGTTGGCGTTTTGAGGGCCATCACATCTCTGTACACTGCAATATCGTAGAGGGCAGAATTACGGTCAGTACACCGACTTTTTTTGGTGCTAATCCTGCTGTGGTCCGTTCTGGACCAAACCAGGGTTTGCGAACTCTGGGTGTAACCGAGGACAGTGGCCGGGCGCTTGCTCTGGCGCTGGATGCAGCGCAGCAAAGTAAAATGATGATAAGCGATGTTGCTCCCCGCGATATTATTACCGGCAATAACTATCCGATTGATCCATTAAGCCCGATTGGCATTACTGCCAGTGAACTCAGCAGTGCGCAGCAGCAATTACTGCGCACGCTGATTCAGGTGTATTCGGCTAAAATGGTTGAAAGTATCGCCACGCAGCGCTGGCTTAAGATAGAGCAGGATGGTTTCGAGAACATCAGCTTTGCCTGGGCCGGATCGCTTGAAGTTGGCCAACCGCATTACTACCGCGTGCAGGGGCCATCCTTTCTGATTGAGTATGACAATACCCAGAACGATGCCAATCATATCCATTCAGTGTGGCGGGATTTCAACGAAGATTTCGGTCGTGACCTGTTGCGTGAACATCACGCTGCCTCTGATCACCAGCATTGAAATATCAGCGTTAAAATTAAGCCTCTTCAGAAGAATCTGTGGGCAGTTTTTGGCACAGGTAACGCGCCAAGCGCATGATACAAGGCAATCTCAGCGGCATGATAGGTTCTAAAACCATACGATTTTCTGGTAGTCAGTTTCGCTTTGTTGTTAAAGC
>JBDNGQ010000193.1:0-3469 GCA_041689205.1 Pseudohongiellaceae bacterium
CGCGCGGTGAAGCCTGGAGGACTGGTCATTGTGGCGACGTTTGCCGAGGATGGCCCTCAGACATGCAGCGGGCTTCCTGTTAGGCGCTACAGCACGTCTGCGCTTCACTCGGAGTTTGGTAAGCCCTTTGAGTTGCTAGGGTCCGAGCCCGAGCTGCACCTTACACCGGCCGGGAAGCAACAAAAGTTTGTGTACTGTTTTTGCAAGCGTTTAGCTTAGGTCGGGTGCTCGCGGGCGGCATTGTCAAATTCACATTCTCAAATTCACGATTGACAACCTCGATAGCGCCTGGTAGCCTCACAGCCTGTTCAATTGATAAGTAAAAAGGAGGTGATCCAATGTCGAGTGATAAATTCAGGGTTGCGGCGGATGTTGGTGTTGTAAGTATCCCTGGGATAACCTCCCTCGGTTAAAGTAACACTGCTTTGTGACAGCAAAGGTTCCGTTGGAACCCGCAATCACGGGAAGGGGGGCTGAAAAGCCCCTTTTTTTATACCTCATTTTTAAGGCCAGGTTGCGATAACAACAAACAAGGAGACGTACTCTGGAAATTCGCGAAGGCAATTTAGATCACCCTGCCGTGATTGAACTGCTGCAGGAGCATCTGGCTTCAATGGAAGCTACGGCGCCGCCAGAAAGCCGCCATGCCCTGGATCTCGATGGCTTAAGAACTGCGGATATTGTGTTCTGGAGTCTGTGGGATGGCTCGCAGCTTGCGGGCATTGGCGCGTTAAAACAACTTACTGCGGATCATGCTGAGATCAAGTCAATGAGAACGGCGTCGGCTTATCTGCGCAAGGGTGTTGCCTCAACAATTCTTCAGCACATTATTCGAGAAGCCAAAGTACGCGCGTATGTGTGCCTTAGCCTTGAAACAGGCTCTATGGAATTTTTCGGGCCAGCCAGAAGGTTGTACCAGTCGTTTGGATTTGAACCATGTCCTCCCTTTGGTGATTATGTCGATGATCCTAACAGCATATTTATGAGCAGATTGCTAAGAGATTGAAGGTTTGCGCATACTGAAAGAACGGCCGTCCACACTTTTGCTGTGCCTGACAATGCCCACACAAATCAACAACTGAGCGACGTAGTAGGTCGTCATCACGGCAATGCCTGAATACTCAAAAGGCAAAACGAAGCGGCTGATGGCGATCAGTGTGTCGCTGAACATGAAGATCAACGCGCCCATTGCCACCCATAGAAACTGCTGATCGCCCCTGAAGCCAGCTGCAACAGCCATCAGGCTGATGGCGATCATGTAAGCGGTAACTGGCACCTTCATGTCACCCGCCTCCGGGACAATGAGCAGCGTACAGACCAGCGCATAGACAACGATTAGTGCGGCCCAGGCCAGGCGACGGGTCTGCCAGCGATATTGCGTCAGGAACAGTACGGTGTAAGTGATTTGTGCCAACAGAAAGGCAGCAAGTCCCTGCACAAACAAACCATCCAGCGCCAACAAAACATCCCCGATAGCAGACAGCACCAGGCCCAATCCAAGAAGCGTACGGACCTTCCCTTCAGTACTGGTCAACGTCAGTTGCAGCAGCAAGGCAATCGGAATGATCTTGAAGAACCAGTGCCAAGCGGGCGGGATGAGGCCAGGCAGGGCGATATACAGCACGCTGAAGCCACTAAAAGCTGCCAGCCACAGCGGCGGGAGCAGTGCAGGTCTATTGCTTGAGATTCGAGAAATATCTGTCATGTCCTGTTATTCTCGTTTTTGTTCGGAATGCGCACACCATAACCATACACACAGTGCACAGTGCAGGAAGAATAAACGAGTATTCCAGTGTCGTCGAGGCGTTAAGGCCATTGGTTAGTGTACTATTCCACCACCAGGTAATTATTTCGGGAAATACAATTTCGGGAAATACAATTTCGGGAAATACAATGAAAAAATCCTCAATCTTCCTCGCTCTGCTGATCACCCTGCTGCCAGTCAATGGCTTCGCTCAACAAACCGATAGTTATGATTACTGGGCTCCCCAACGGATCATGGTACAGCGCGGCCAGCAGGCGGTGTTCATGTGCAATGGGCTGTTTACCAGTAACCGGACTTTGGAACAGGTATTCAAACAGGAATTGGCTTTTCTGCGTGAACCGCTTGGTACAGCAGACGGGGGTGATTATCGCGTTGACTGGGATCTGCGTGCGGTAGAAATCGGTACGCCGGATAATGCGCCCGTGATGCGTGCAGTGTTTCGCGAGGGCAATGGCTGTGTCATTCTGGCGCCGGATCAGACACTGGCAGACATCGACGGTTTGCCTCAGCTGACTCTGCCACTGCCGCCGGGAGACCCAGCGCAAATTGCCTGGCCGGACGGTGATCTGATTCAAAACAACGAATTGCCGGACAATATCGATGCCACGGCGCTGCAGGCTGCATCGGACTGGGCGTTCAATCGTCCCACGCTAGAGCAGGACACGCTCAGTCTGCTGGTGGTGTACAACGGCCAGATTATTCATGAGCGTTATGCGCCGGGTATCGACATGTCCACGCGCACCCGCACCTGGTCCACTGCCAAGAGTATCGCTTCAACTTTGATAGGCATGCTGGTTGACGAGGGCCGGATGTCGCTGGACGAACCGCTTGGTTTTGGCTGGCTTCCGGAGAATAGTTCTGCGGAGACGGACCCGCGCAATCAGATTACCCTCAGGCATGTGCTGAATATGTCGAGCGGGCTGGAAACCATCGATAACAGAGGTATGGAGTACGCCACCGGTTCGGGTCTCTCCTATTGGGCAGGGGCAAGCTCGGTGACCGGTGCACGCACTCGTGCCTTAATACGTGAACCTGGCACTTCCTGGGATTACGAAAATTACGACACACTACTCGGCGTGTATGCGATGAAGCTCGCTCTGGGCGGCGAGAAAAACTATGCGGAGTTTCCGCGCAGAGCCTTGCTGGATAAAATTGGCATGCGCAACACGCTGGTGAGCACAGACCGTTTTGGTGACTTCATTCTCAGCAGTCAGGTTTACACCAACGCCAGAGACCTGGCACGTTTCGGATTGCTGTATCTGAACAATGGCATGTGGAATGATGAGCGCCTGATCTCCGAGGAATGGATTGAATTCTCCCGCACGCCAGCACCTGCAACTGTGGGTCGGGGTGGTCAGTATGGCGGTCAGTGGTGGCTGGTGCCGGAGGGGCGCACCGATATTCCGGTTGATGCCGCTTCAACCAGTGGTAACCGCGGACAGTACACGGTAGTGGTGCCTTCGCAAAACCTGGTTATCGTGCGCCGCGGCCTTGACTATGGCAGACAGGGCTTCAGCCAGTGGGATCTGGCCAGGGAAGTATTGAAGGCTGTCAGGTAAATATTTTAGCCTCTTCAGAAGAATCTGTGGGCAGTTTTTGGCACAGGTAACGCGCCAAGCGCATGATACAAGGCAATCTCAGCGGCATGATAGGTTCTAAAACCATACGATTTTCTGGTAGTCAGTTTCGCTTTGTTGTTAAAGC
>JBDNGQ010000194.1:0-2427 GCA_041689205.1 Pseudohongiellaceae bacterium
ATCCTCATAACCCCACTCTCCGAAGCTTTTAATAAAGGTGCCGTCGGCTGCAAACTTCGATATCTGACTTTTAGCCGTGGGACTACCCGCCTCATCAGTAAACTGTGCACTGTGCGTTTCCGCTACGAAAATGCTGCCATCAGGCGCAATAGTCACGTCGTTGGGTTCTGAGAAATGCGTTGGCAGATCACCAGCCACACCCGGTGTACCCAGCACCATCAATACCGCACCCTGGGGGCTGAACTTGGTGACCGTATGACCCTTTCCTGCGGCATCCGGGAAGTCCTGCAGTTCCTGGGCATTGGCCGACCGGGCATCAACCACCCAGACATTGCCTTCAGCATCTACGCTCATGCCATGCGGCCACAAAATCAGACCAGCACCAAAGCTCTGTACAACATTACCTTCCGAATCCAGCTTCACAATCGGGTCTACATTCGAGCCTGCACAGGAGTTAGCTCCGCAGCGATCGCCAGCCCAAAAGTGCTTGCCATCAATGTCAATATGCACAGCACTCACTGAACCCCAGCTGCGTCCATCGGGCAGCGTGCCCCAGTTACGGACGGTTTCGTAGGGGTTGGGAAGATTATTGATTGGCTCTACATCAGCGTGCTCGGCAGGACCCGTGGCACCACGCTGGGCAAGCGCACCGCTGCTGAAGGGCATAATCAGAGCCACAGCCAGGGCTGCACGCAGGAAGTGATCAGGCAGATTTACGTTTATTATTTTGCTGGTTTTGCTCATCGGGCACCTCATAGATACTCTACATTAGATATTTTGATATTTGAGTTTATAAAATTATGGCCGAAAAATCTGGCTTACAAATTAGCATAGAGCCCGGATTAACGCACCTTTGGCGATCAAATAATCCAGCGCTTAGTGGCGACCTATGAAAACATTCATACAGAACAATGTGTGATGTCGAACCGATTTCATGAAAGTGATCAACGATAGTGGATGACTTGGATCAGTAAGAAAGTGCTGACAGATATCATGATCAATCGGTCTGGAATGAAATTATGCTGTTATTCATGCTGCACCGTTGCTACCCAAACATTTTGTGTTTGTTCATTCTGTTTATTTCCCCGCTACTCTCCGCAACAACAGCTGAATTACCTCGCGAATTTATCAACACTGAACCTCAGCCCATAAGCGGTCAGATTATCAGCGTAGCCGTTGGTGGCAGCCTGCAGGCAGCCCTGTGGCAGGCGCAGCCAGGTGATGTTATTGAGCTGCAGCCCGGAGCCGTTTATACCGGTCCATTTGAGTTGCCTGAAAAAAGGCAAGGTGAAGGCTGGATAATAATCACCAGCGCAGGCGCTGAGAAAAGCCTCCCAGTACCCGGCAGCCGCATCCGACCGGAGAATTCACCAGCCATGGCGGTTCTGGAATCGGCGCGGGAATCAGTGTTAAGCGCCGAGAATGGTGCCAGCTACTATCGCCTGGTGGGTATCATTATCCGTCCGCAGCCAGGCCGGTATCTGACTAACCTGGTGTCGCTGGGCTCGGAGGCCAGCACCGAAAACCAATTGCCTCATCACATCATCATCGACCGCTGTATTCTGCACGGCGATCCGCTGCTCGGTGCCCGCCGAGGAATTGCACTTAACTCAAGCTACACCGCGGTAATCGATTCGCACTTTTCCAACTTTATGGAACAGGGTGCCGACTCCCAGGCGATTGCCGGATGGAACGGTCCGGGGCCGTTTAAGATAGTAAATAATTATCTGGAAGGCGCTGGCGAAAATATCATGTTCGGAGGCGCCGACTCCCTGATAAGAGACATGGTACCTGCCGATATAGAGATTCGTGCCAACCATTTCTATAAACCGCTGCGCTGGAAAATTGGTCATCCTGAATATGCGGGCACCCCATGGACAGTTAAAAATCTTTTCGAGCTGAAAAATGCCCGGCGGGTTCTGCTTGACGGCAATCTGCTGGAGCATAACTGGCTGCATGCTCAGGCTGGTTTTGCAATGCTGCTTACCGTGCGCACTGAGGATGGGCGCATGCCATGGGCAGTGGTCAAGGATGTCACCATCACCAACAATGTAGTTCGTCACGTTGGCAATGGCATTAATCTGCTGGGCCGCGATGACGGCCATCGACCGGGCGGTCAGACCCGCAGAATCCTGATAGCTAATAACATCTTTGAGAACATTGGCGGCGACTGGGGGGGCGGCCGGCTGTTTCAGTTGCTGAATGCCACCGAGGATGTGGTGATCCGTAATAACAGCGCCTCCCAGACCGACAGCATTATCATGAGCGATGGTGCTCCGCACCGCCGATTTGTGTTTGAGGGTAATGTGGTGCCACACAACACATCCGGTATCACGGGTGCTGGTACTCAGCCCGGAAAAGCAAGTCTGGAGCGTCATTTCCCCAATGCGCGGGTAAGCAATAACGTCATTGCCGGAGGCCGTCGTA
>JBDNGQ010000195.1:0-8521 GCA_041689205.1 Pseudohongiellaceae bacterium
AGACACTCTGGTCACAGAAAGAGCAGGAAATACCGGCCTCGCATTGTCCCCGTCTGCACACAGACAAGCAATCCCTGAAGATTCGTATTATTATTGCCGCCTCGCGAATTCTGACGGTTCCTCTGGCCTGCTCACTGCCAGACAGATGTCGCTTCGCCGCCGACTTTTATGGAAAACCCTCATGCACTACAGCTTTTTTGCCACTTGTTCCAAAGGTCTCGAATCATTGCTGGAACAGGAACTGCTCAGCTTCCAGTCCAGCAATGTTAAGCAGACAGTCGCTGGTGTATTTTTTTCCGGCACTTTGACCAATGCCTACCGGGCCATCATGTTCTCGCGGCTGGCCAACCGTATTATCCTGATTTTGCGCCAGGCGCCAGTGCTCGACCAGGATGATCTGTATCGCATTGCTGGAGACGTGTGCTGGACAGACCACCTGCAGTCAGACATGAGCTTCGCTATCACGGCCGTGGGCAGCACCGAGAAACTCAATCACACCCAGTTTATCGCCCAGAAAATTAAGGATGCCGTGGTGGATCAATTCCGCGCCAAGGATCTGTTGCGTCCCAATGTGTCGCGAACAGAGCCCGATGTATTGATTCACGCGGTGATAAAACAGGACAAGCTGACTCTGGGAATCGATCTGGCCGGGCACAGCCTGCACCGCAGAAACTACCGTAAAGAACAGGGTGAAGCGCCCCTGAAGGAAACCCTTGCTGCAGCACTGTTGATGCGTGCCGGCTGGCCAGCACTGGCAACTCAGCCACAGGCCATGCTGTACGACCCGATGTGCGGTTCAGGAACTCTGTTGATAGAAGGGCTGTTGATGGCACTGGATATTGCGCCAGGTCTGCTGCGTGGGACTACCTTGTCTGCCTGGCTGTTGCATGACCAGGCCGCCATGAATGCCGTCATCAAAGAAGCACAGAGCCGTCAGGCTGCTGCCGCCAGTTGGAGCGGACGTGCCTGTGGCAGTGATATTGATGCGCCTTCAATCGGGATGGCGATCCGCAATGCTGAGCGTGCAGGTGTTGCCAGCTCTGTGGAATTCCGCGTGCAGGCGCTGGCTGAGGCTGCGCCGCCGCTAACGCCAACGCTGGTAATCTGCAATCCACCCTATGCAGAGCGTCTCGGCGATGAGCCGGAAGTAGCTATGCTCTATACCGAGCTGGGTAATCTCCTGCGCACCCATGCCTTTGGTTCTCAGGCCGCTATTTTTACTGCGAAGCCAGAGTTCGGCAGAATGCTGGGCATTCACAGCCACAAGCAGTACGCCTTGTTCAACGGGGCACTGCCGG
The DNA here is from genome assembly GCA_041689205.1 of Pseudohongiellaceae bacterium. GTDB lineage: Bacteria > Pseudomonadota > Gammaproteobacteria > Pseudomonadales > Pseudohongiellaceae > JAVVEG01. The sequence goes on from JBDNGQ010000195.1 coordinate 1,299, forward strand.
CAAAACTGCTGTTGTTTGATATCACTGTTGAACGCATCTATCAGAAGAAAACTGTGGAGGTTTCCACTGACAGCATCTGGAAAAAATCAACCCGAAGTGCGGCTGAAGATTCCCAGACTTCTTCGCTGGCCCCTTCTGCCAGGTCTTCCGAAACTCCTTCTGAAACGGCTCCAGCAAGCTCTTCTGCTACTGCGTCGGCAGGCAGTCCGGCAACCACTCCCTCCGTGCCGGTAATTGAACTCGACGCCGGCGCCCAGATGTTCGCCAATCGTCTGCGCAAAAATTTAAAAACCCTCGGTAAATGGGCTCAGCAACAGGGGCTGCAATGCTATCGTCTGTATGACGCGGATATGCCGGAATATGCCTTTGCCATTGATGTGTATGGCAATCATGTCCATATGCAGGAATACAAGGCGCCTGCCTCAGTCAGTGATGAGGATGCCGCACTGCGTCGTCGACAGGCTTATCAGGCAGTCACCCAGGTGCTGCAGTTGCCACCAAAACAGATCAGCCTGAAAGTACGCGAACGTCAGCGTGGAGCAGAACAGTATCGACCTGCGCCTGTCCAGGGTGAAGATTTTGTAGTGCAGGAAGGTCCGGCAAAATATCTGGTTAATCTGGAACGTTACCTGGACACGGGCCTGTTTCTGGATCACCGGCCTATCCGCAAGTACATTTATGAACATGCCAGGAATACCCACTTTCTGAACCTGTTCTGCTATACCGGCAGCGTTACGGTGCAGGCGGCGCTAGGCGGAGCGCGACGTTCAATCAGTGTGGATATGTCGAAAACCTATCTGAGCTGGGCTGAACGCAATTTTGAATTAAATGGCATCAGCACAACCCAGCATGAACTGGTACCTATGGACTGCCTGCGGTTTTTGAAGCAGTGTCGTCAAAAATTTGACCTGATCTTCCTTGATCCGCCAACCTTTTCAAATTCAAAAAGCACCGATAATGTGCTGGATATTCAGCGCGACCATAAAGAGCTGATCGATCTGTGCATGCAGAGTCTGTCATCGCAGGGACTGCTGATTTTTTCCACCAATCATCGCCGTTTCAAACTTGATGAATCATTGACTGAAAGCTATCAGCTGGAAGATTACTCGAAGCAGACCATCGACAAGGACTTTGCGCGCAATGTCCGCATTCATCGCGTCTGGCTTATCCGCCATCCGGCTGAAGCGGCAATCAAGCGATCACAATAAATCCAACAAACGCAATTCCAGCCGCGATCAACGCATAAGGAATCTGGGTGATCGCATGGCTCATCAGATCACAGCCTGCACCCTGCGCGGCCAGTACGGTCGAGTCGCTGTAAAAGCAGGCCTGACTGCCGAATGAACTGGCTGAGAGCAAGGCGCCGATCACCATCGGGATATTGGCCTCCACTGCAAAGGCCAGCGGCATTACGATAGGAATTGAGACCGCGAAGATTCCCCACGAGGAACCGGTCGCGAACGCCAGGATAGCCATACTGAGAAACACCAGCGCCGGCAGCATCTGTGCAGACATATAAGGTGCCAGATTCTCTATTACATACAAGGGCAGTCCCAGCAGGTCGCATACGTCTTTGAAAACGAATGCGGCTATTACGGTGCTGATGGCAGGCAACATGGTTTTGAAGCCAGTGATCATCACATCCATCATTTCGCCAATCGACATCAGCCGTTGCCACAGATACATCGGCAGTGTGACGGCGAAAGTCATCAACAGTCCCTGCCAGATATCTGCGTCGAAATAAATTGTAAATGCGACCAGCATAATCATCGGCAGTAAGAAATTGTGCAGACTACCGCGTCGATCAGCATCTTCAAATTCTTCTTCAAATGCATGCACGGCATATTCGTCAGCGGAATGTCCAAAATCAACTGGAACGTCCTGAGTCTCTTCAAGGCGCAGGCGCGCAGCCGCTTCGGCTTTTCGCATCGGACCGAATACCGGCACGATACCTGCTGACACCAGAAACACCATCAAAACCGCCAGCCAGGCATAGAGCATATAGGGGATAGCGCTGATATAAACGCTGAGCCCCTCACCGACGGCAGCAACATCATTGGACTCCAGCAGGCCACTGAAAAAGACTGACCAGGTGGATAAGGGAATTAAGACACAAATGGGTGCCGCAGTGGAGTCCACCACATAGGCCAACATCTCTCGGGACACTTTGAACCGATCAGTGACGCGCTTCATGGTCTCGCCTACCGTCAGCGCATTCAAATAGTCATCAACAAAAATAACCACGCCCAGGGAAAAGGTCATCAGCAGTGAGGATCTGCGGGTTTTGGCCAGAGTCAGAGCTTTGCGTCCGAAAGCGAAGGCGCCGCCAGTATGAACCAGCAGGCCGATCAACGCGCCGAAGCCGGCACAGACCAGAATCAACCAGCCGATGGTCTCATCCTGCATCACGACCAGGGTGGTGTCGGCAAAATTGCTGAGCACGTCAACGGGCGAATACAGCAGCAATCCGGCTAGACTGCCGACCACCAGCGCCAGAATAGGTCTGCGCAGCCAGATGGCAAAAATCAGCACAACAACGGGGGGGATAAGACTGATTGCACTGGGCGACGCAACCGTTGCCGCAAGAGCAGTTACTGCATCCACATCAACTTCTGATGCCATTATTTTGTTCTCTTGAGCAGGCTGGCGGTCCCAGAGGGGCTGTTTTGAAGCAGCCGCAATAATAGCAAAATTATTTTTTTGCACAAATTATTTAAGCTGACCGCCCGTCGATCTCTACTCAAGCACGACGGCTGTTCCATAAGCCAGTATTTCCGCGGCTCCCGTCATAATATAACTGGTTGAAAATCGCACATCAGTGACGGCATTGGCCCCAAGACGGCGAGCCTCCTCCATCATTCTATCCAACGATTGCTCGCGCGACTCAGCCATCATTTTGGTGTAATCCTCTATTTCGCCACCAATCAGCATTTTAATACTAGCCATAATATCCCTGCCCACATGCCGGGCGCGAATAGTGTTACCTCGCACGATGCCCAGCGTTGTTGATATTGTTTTACCCGCTACCGTGGAAGAAGTCGTCATCATCATCGTTGGATATCCTTGTATCGCTCGTTTTTATGAAGGAAAAGTTTTTCTCTGATTACTGACACAAACAGAATAATGGTTCCCGCGGCCAGGGATAGACCGGCAAGCCGAACCCATAAGGGGATGTGAGGATCAGTAATCCATTCCCTGGCAAACTCCCAGGCGCCAAACAACAGCAATGCTATTGCACCCACAGAGAACAATATCCAACCAAGACCGCGTTCAATACGGGTATACACACCCGTCCAGTAATTTTCCCAGACCGCCGGCGGCGGAGCTTCAGGTTTATTTTTCATGGTTAACTCCTTGAGTGCTTTCAATTCATCAAACTCCTGCCGCAGCGCAGGTTCTGCATTCAGCAAAGCCTGCAGTTGCGACTCCTGTTGCGCGTTTGTCTCACCATCAATCGATGCCATCATCAGTTGATGGGCGGTTTTATGCCCACTTTCCTCATTAAACGCATTATTGGTCATAAGCGGTTTCCTGCAACAATTTTCTGAAACGGGCACGTGCGGTATACAGTCGCGACATCACCGTACCTGTCGGAATAGCCAGGATGATTGCTATGTCTTTGTACGCATAACCCTGCACATCTTTGAGACTGATAATTTCCCGGTCATCCACAGTCAGCTTCGCCATTACACGATTTATTACAGCCGCAGTTCGATCGGCCTGACGAGCCTCTTCCATGTCGGCATGATTCAGAGGTTCTTCCCATTCAAGCCCATCTGCCGGCACTTCATATCGTCGCCCTCTGGTCCTTAGGGCATTCAACGCCAGCCGTTTCAGGATGGTGTAATACCAGGGATAAAAAGGCCGCGAACTATCAAAACTGCGCATCGACTGCCATGTCTTCACAAAAGCCTCCTGCGAAATATCAAGAGCATCATCATGGTTACCAAGCAAAGCCAGGGCCTGATAATAGGCGGGCTCTTTTAATTGCTCGACCAGAACGCGAAAAGCACGACTATCGCCTTTGCGGCAAAGCTCGAGCACACTGCTATCTATATGAATTTCGCCGCCCATGGCTGATTTTCTTATCTCTTTGGAATTACATTGCCAGCTCAAAGCTGCCGATACCGTTCTTATAGGAATAGTACACCGGCAGGCTGGAGTTTATTCGAAGGGAATTTTGAAAGAAGGGTAAGGTAGCAGCATCTCGCCACGAATCGACAGATAGAATTGTGCGCTTTAAGCAGAGCAGACTGATCGTCAGAACTGAATTTCAGAACTGAATTTCAGTACTGACGAACAGAGCCTGCCCGATTTACTTTGACCCGTGTTCAGTACACGTCTGAATGCCGTCAGTAAATCAGCGTCGATCAATCCAGAAGTTAGAGACCACGCCATCCTTCATTTCGATGGACAGGGTTTCGGCATCCTCTCTTTCAACGTTTACATTGAATAACAGGAACAGCCCGACTCTGGATTCACTTTCACTCACATTCTCATAACGCCATATCTGACTGCCATCCGCGTAGGTGGATTCTCGCTGCGGTGAACCGAAAGTCCTGGTGACCCAGTCTGCATCAGTCTGACCAATCTGGATACGATCCACATCAGCGCTGTGCCACTGCGAATAACCGGTCTTTTGTTTTGAATCCACGGTAAACAGGCAACCGGTCATGGTGAGGCATAAAGCAAGAGTAACTATTTTGAGCATTATCAAGTCTCCATCAGCAAATTGTTTTTTTAATTCTGCCTCTGCCTCACCTTGCTGTTCCGGTATGGCAGATTTGGGAACTATTACAAAACCCGGATGAATGGAAGCTGAACACCAACCTTATTGATCACGCTCCGCAACCCGACCGCCAGCAAGGATTCCCGGCAGCGCATAATTGCCTTCATGGCAGGCATACTCAAACATCCGATCTTCGGTCGCACTAAAAGGGAACTCGCCTTTCCACGGCTGGGTATAGTACTGCGGGTCCTCAACCGTGAATTCATAATGAATCTGCTCATCACTGATGCGGGTAAAGCGTTCGGTAACCACCGACTGAGTGCCGACATACAGGCGGTGCGCAGTGGCAACGCGATAAGTTTCATACGGGTTGAAATTGGTGGTGCGCACCACCAGGGTATCGCCATCGTAGTAGCCCGTTGAATCTCCCAGCCAGCGTTTGAAATCGCTGTCGAAAGGTTCTGCCTTAATGCGAATAATGCGGGCATCGTTGTTCATTTCCACAAGGATCATTACATAACCTGGCACCTGAACAATCTGGTACATATTGTTATACAGCACTGGCAGCATGGGTGGCCCGCCGGTAGAACCGAATCCGACCAGACAGCGCTCATTAACCGGACGCTGCTCCGGGTGATCAAAGCGACTGCGACTGTCCATCGCCGCTGCTATGGCCGATCTCGCGGCTTCGGTATAGGGTATCTGACCCGCAGCCGGCTCGATAACAAGAGAAGTTCGGTACTCGCCATTGACCAGCGCCAGCTGGCTGCCCGGATCCATCCAGAAGCGATTATAACCCCCTACGTCGGCACCTGCTGTCGGCGCTCCTGCATTCGGATCGCTGGGTTGACTGGCGCGATCAACCATGTCCGCAGCGCGCTGCTCCAACGCCACCGCTTCTGCTTCGGTATAGAAGCGTTTTTCACCCAGCGCAGCAGTGCGTTCCAGATTAGTAATCGTGGCATTAGTCCAGATACCCTGAAGATCGGGAGCACCAAAAGCGGTGCGCGGAGTTGTCCACTGAGAATCTGCCGCCAGCGCGATACCGGAACAGAACACTAAACAGGCGGTGAGGTGCACCCTGAGGGCAGCAAGAGCAAGGGTTGCAATAGAACGATGAGGCTGGATTTTCTGCGAAGCTGTCATTGACGGTTCTCCTGTCGCTGCTTTATTCCAGAAGTGCTGAAAGAATTTAACATTCAACAATTAACGAGAATAATGCAGCAATAGAAGCTTTACAACAGCCGCACTGCTGATAAACGGCGCCCTGCGTTGCGGCGCCTTTATCAGATTCTGATCTCAGGCTTTAATGCGGGATTTGTATTCGCCGGTGCGGGTATCGATCTCTACAAAGTCGCCGATTTCACAGAATGCAGAAACCTGCATTTCATGGCCGCTGTTCAAACGCGCTGGCTTCATGACTTTGCCCGAGGTGTCGCCGCGTGCGGATGGTTCCGTGTAAGCAATTTCGCGCTTGATAGAGGTGGGCAGATCAATGGAGATGACCTTACCGTTATAGAACACCGCGGCGCAGACATCGTCCATGCCATCTTCGATATAATCCAGCACGTTTTCCAGATCGTCTTTTTCGATCTCAATCTGCTCATAATCGGTATCCACAAACACATACATAGGATCCGCAAAATACGAGTAAGTCACCTCTTTCTGTTCAAGGATAACCACTTCAAACTTATCATCCGCCTTATAGACGGTTTCAGTAGCAACTCCCGTCAGCAGGTTTTTCAGCTTCATCTTGACGACGGCTGAGTTACGGCCGGATTTGTTAAATTCCGCTTTTTGGATTTTCCAGGGTGAGCCATTGATGCTGATTACCTGACCAGCACGAACTTCTTGCGCAGTTTTCATGACGTTTACTCATTCTCAGGGTTAAAACAAATGATCCGCATTTCGCAAAAAGCGGCCACTAAAATTGGCGACACTATAACCTGTTTTTATAAAAATTCATCAAGTTTGATGCGATATCACCTGTCGGCAGAATTTTTCCCCGCCATTTCAGCGAATGTCGTTTCAGCTCAGTTAAGGCTTCGCAAAACTGTGCCCAGCTTTGCGTGCAATCCGCACCGGAATTCCAGTCCAGCCAGAATCTCTGCACGGCCTGTCGAAGTGTGTCATTGGTGTCGAGAGTGTCATTGGTGTCGAGAGTGTCATTGGTGTCGAGAGTGCCGGGAGTGTCGTGGGTATAGAGAGCCAGAAAGGCCCCAAGTTTGTTCAGATGCGCATCCTGCTGCTGCGGATAAATATGCCAGAGCAAGGGTTTTGCCGCCCACTGCGCGCGCACAAAGGAGTCTTCACCACGCACCAGATTCAAATCACAAACTGATAACAGATGATCGTATTCATGCTGGCTCTGAAACGGAATCACCTGCAGCACCAGATTGCCCAGCATTGCCCGGTCGCCAGGCTGCGGATGCTCTGAAGGCGCAAGGGCGTTTTTACTCGACCAGTTGAACAGACCTCCTGCCGCCGTGTTACG
>JBDNGQ010000196.1:0-6597 GCA_041689205.1 Pseudohongiellaceae bacterium
CCCGAACCGCTCTATGAGTACGCCTGTCATGAGGGTAATCATGCCATGCCTGGTATTCTGGCGGGAGCGCGGGTGCAGGAGCTCGATGGGGCGACTGTGCGGGATAATGCCGAGGTTGAACACTGATCTCAGCGTTTCCTGGTTTTGGCATATTTCAGCGCAACCACTTTGAAACTCTCTGTGCTGCAAAGGGTTTCAACGCTGCCGAAATAGTCGGTGGCTATCTTCTCCAGTGGAATGAATTGATTAACCACCAGCAAAGCCTGACCGTCTTTAGTCAGCAGACGATGTATCTGCTGCAGGAATTTTTCGGTTAATTCCCGGCTTGACGCAAAGCCCTGATGAAAGGGCGGATTACACAAAATTAAATCAAAGCTTTGCTTTAAGCGGGCGCCACAATCGTCAAGCGTTACCGATACGGCCAGCTCTTGTCGAGCAAAATTAGCGGTGGCGGCAAGCACGGCAGCAGCATTATTATCGGTTGCGGTGCGTGATCTAAACGGCAGATCCTGGGTAGCTAGCAGGATATAGCCATAGCCGCAGCCCAGATCCAGCACTTCATTCAGCTCACCCTGCTGAGCCGAGCCGAACAGCTCGCGAGTTTGTTCAACCAGCAGCGCACTGCCTCTATCAATTTTATTCCAGCCAAACACGCCAGGCTTGCTCAGAAACTCCAGGCCATCGCTGTGACACAGGCGCAAATTGCTGTAGTCATTGCTGTCCAGCCAATCCCTGTCAGGTTCAGAGGCCGCTCCAGCAGATTTTTGAATAGTGACCAGATAATGAATCCCATGCTTTTTGCTGTTCGCTTTGCTGCCAAAAACGGCGGAGGCACTTCTTGCATTGGTTTTGATGCCATCCTGTTTCCCGCCCAACAACAGTAACTGTCCCTCGTTCTTTAGTAAGCTGAACGCATGATTGATGCAGTGATGGACTAGCGCTCGTTCTTTTGACACGCGGTAAATGATCTTTGCGAAACTGTGTTCCGGCCATTGCGAAAAATCAAAATCAGTCAGATTTACCTGCACAGCCGCCTGCTGCAGACTCTGCTGGACATCATAGCGATTGGTGAGCGCTACCAGGTGTGGATGGGGATGGATCGACTGCAGTTCTGCGGCGCTGAGGTTTTCGTCAATGATCCACAGAGTCGGGCCATCAACAAGGTTCAGCTGCTGAATCAGCAGTTGGTGCAACTTATCGCTCATGATTTAAAACTCGCAATTTCAGTGGCAGTCAAAGGGCGATAAGCGCCCGGTTCCAGCGTATCGTCCAGCACAACCGCTCCTATCTGCTTGCGGTGCAAGGTCAGCACTTTGTTGTTGCAGGCAGCAAACATGCGCTTCACCTGATGATAACGGCCTTCGCTGATCATAATTTCGGCACCGTTATTCGGCAGCGCTCGGCACAATGCCGGTTTAGTGGGTTTGCTTTCGCCATGCAGCATCACGCCGGCAGCAAAGCTATCGATCAGCTGCTGATCCACAGGTTGATAAAGTCTGGCCAGATAGGTTTTCGGGAAATGATGTCTGGGCGCGGTTACGCGGTGTAACCACTGGCCATCATCACTGAGCAGGACCAGGCCAGTTGTGTCCAGATCGAGTCGTCCTCCAATTGCCAGTCCGCTGCTATCCATGTCGCTGATCAGGTCAAGTACAGTGGCGTGCTCACTGTCCTCTGTCGCACAGACATAACCTTCAGGCTTGTTCAGCATCAGATAGCGCGCCTGGGGTAATTCCAGTCGCTCGCCTTCTAATACAATGGTGTCTGTGTCAGTTACTGCCAGAGCTGCATTTTTAGTGATCCCGCTGTTTACTTCCACCAGACGTCCACGGATTGCACGGCGTGCCAATTCACGAGAGAGGCCGGTAGCATGGCTGATAAATTTGTCGAGTCGCATCGGTAGCAGGGGGCTCTTTGGTTTAGTGGATCAGAAGTGCGTCATTACGCAGAGAAAAGTGGGACAGTATAGAGCCTGCTTATCGCCAGGGCCAGTTTTGACAGTTTAACGCGCATGATTAGTCTTAGGTCATACAGTGAGTCTATCAATATATATCAAACAATACATTTTCAATAAAAATCTCACGCCTTTAGTATAGCGTCCGTGCAAGTAGCAAGCCGTTCCTGGCCAACCAAATTAAGGAGTTATAAATGTCATTGATTAATACTGAAATTAAACCTTTTAAAGCTAATGCCTTCCACGATGGTCAATTCATTTCAGTGACAGATGCGAATCTTCGCGGTAAATGGTCGGTGGTGTTCTTTTACCCGGCCGACTTCACCTTCGTCTGCCCCACTGAGCTGGCTGATCTTGCAGATAACTATATTGAATTTAAATCCATGGGCGTAGAAATTTACAGCGTTTCAACAGACACGCACTTTACCCACAAAGCATGGCATGACAGCTCAGATACCATAAACAAAATATGCTATCCGATGATTGGCGATCCAACTGGAACCATCAGCCGCAATTTCGAAGTAATGATTGAAGCGGACGGATTGGCTGAACGTGGCACCTTTGTTATTGATCCGGAAGGACGCATTCAGATTGTCGAGATTACTGCCGGTGGTATCGGCCGGGATGCTTCTGAGCTGCTGCGTAAAGTGAAAGCCGCTCAGTATGTTGCAACGCATCCTGGCGAAGTCTGTCCTGCCAAGTGGAAAGAGGGTGAAGCAACGCTGTCTCCTTCATTGGATCTGGTAGGAAAAATCTAAAAAAGCTGGTGAATACCCCAATGCCTGGGTACGCAAGGCCCGGGCGTTTTTTTGTCTAAAATTCGTGCTTTGAGGATGTAATACCATGTTAGATGCAACGATGAAAACGCAGTTAAAGGCTTATCTTGGAAAAGTGGCGTTGCCATTTGACATTATCGCAACCCTCGACGACAGTGAAAAATCCCATGAAATGTGGGCTCTGCTTGAAGATATTGGCAGTCTTACTGACAAGATCACTTTGCACAAGGATGGTCATGATGCACGTGCTCCTTCGTTTGCATTGGTTCGTCCAGCAGGTGGTGTGAGTCTGCGTTTTGCCGGTATACCAATGGGTCACGAGTTCACTTCATTAATTTTGGCGCTGTTACAGGTGGGCGGACATCCACCTCGAATAAATGCGGAGATGTTGGAACAGATCAGCCATGTTGAGGGTGAATTCCTGTTTGAAACTTACTTCTCTTTATCCTGCCAGAATTGTCCGGATGTGGTGCAGGCCTTGAATCTGATGGCGGTGCTCAATCCTGCCATCAAGCATGTCGCTATTGATGGAGCATTATTTCAGGATGAAGTTGAGCAGCGGCAGGTGATGTCTGTTCCTGCGGTATACCTGAATGGCAAGCCTTTCGCCCAGGGTCGCATGGGTGTTGAAGAGATCATGGCAAAAATCGACACCGGCACAGCCTCGCGTGAGGCGCACAAAATGACTGAGCGTGAACCCTTTGATGTGCTGGTGGTTGGCGGTGGACCTGCGGGCGCTGCGGGGGCTGTTTATGCTGCACGCAAGGGCATTCGCACAGGCGTGGCAGCGGAACGATTCGGTGGCCAGGTGCTGGACACCATGGGCATTGAAAATTTCATTTCGATTCAGGAAACCGAAGGGCCGAAACTGGCTCGTGCGCTGGAAGAGCACGTGCGTCAGTACGATGTCGATATCATGAACCTGCAGCGCGCATCCTCGCTGGTACCGGCGAGTGAAGCGGGTGGCCTGCATCTGATTCATTTTGACAGTGGCGCAACCCTGAAAGCCAGGACTGTTATTGTTGCGACCGGTGCACGCTGGCGCGAACTGAATGTGCCAGGTGAACAGGAATACCGCAACCGCGGCGTCGCCTATTGTCCGCATTGTGACGGTCCATTGTTCAAAGGCAAGCGCGTCGCGGTAGTTGGCGGCGGCAATTCAGGAGTGGAAGCGGCAATTGATCTGGCTGGTATTGTTAGCCATGTCACCCTGTTGGAATTTGCGGATGTGCTCAGGGCCGATGCGGTACTGCAGCGCAAACTGCACAGCCTGCCCAATGTGACAGTGCTGACTATGGCGCAATCAATGGAAGTCATCGGAGATGGTCAGAAGGTTACTGCGCTTGTGTATAAGGGTCGCAACACGGGTGAGTTGCACAAAATAGAGCTCGAAGGCATCTTCGTGCAGATTGGTTTACTGCCTAACAGTGACTGGTTGAAAGGCACCCTGGATCTGTCCGGACACGGTGAAATCATAATTGATGGCAAAGGGCAGACCAGTGTTGCTGGCGTCTTTGCGGCGGGTGATGTCACTACTGTGCCTTATAAGCAGATCATTATTGCGCTGGGGGAAGGTGCCAGAGCGTCACTGAGCGCGTTTGATCACCTGATACGGCACTGATTGTATATCTGCCGTATGGTATAGTGCGCAGGTTATTCGTTCATTTCAGAACGAACATTATTCGATTGCCTGCGAGGCAAAGTGTTATGAAGATAGGTGTCCCAAAAGAGATTAAACCTTATGAATATCGGGTCGGGCTGACCGTGGGTGCGGTTGCGGAATTATGCAGACGCGGCCATGAGGTTTTTGTGGAAACCGGTGCCGGTGCCGGTGCAAGTATGCCCGATGATGATTATGTTGCAGTGGGAGCGCAGATTGTTGGCAATGCCGCCGAAGTATTTGCTGCAGCAACATTGATCGTCAAAGTCAAAGAACCACTCGCTCAGGAATGTGACCTGCTTAATGCAGGTCATACCCTTTTTACCTTCCTGCATCTGGCAGCTGATGAAAAGCTGACCGATCGTTTATTGAACAGTGGGGCCACCTGTATTGCTTACGAAACAATTACTGATAATGCAGGCAGACTGCCTCTCTTGATGCCAATGTCCCAGATAGCGGGACGTTTGTCAGTCCAGGCCGGAGCAGCGCATCTGGAGAAACATAATGGCGGACGCGGAGTGCTGCTCGGTGGCTCGACCGGTGTATCGCCTGGTAAAGTAACAGTAATCGGTGGTGGTGTAGTCGGCAGCAATGCCTGTCAGATTGCGCTGGGTATGGGTGCCCGGGTAGTGGTGCTGGATAAGTCACTGGCAAAGCTGGAGGAGCTGAGTCGGCAATTTGGCAGTCAGCTTGAAACAGTCTATGCATCCGCAGTTAATATTGAACGCCACGCTATCGAAGCTGATCTGCTTATCGGTGCTGTACTGGTCCCAGGGCGCAGTGCCGATAGAATAATACCTGCCAGCCTGGTAAAAAAAATGAAACCAGGCGCTGTTATTGTTGATGTCGCAATTGATCAGGGCGGCAGTTGCGAAAACTCCAGACCAACAACTCATCATGAGCCGACTTTTGTTGTCGATGGTGTTATTCATTACTGTGTCAGCAATATGCCAGGTGCAGTTCCAGCCACGGCCTCTGACGCATTAAGTCATGCCACGATGCCGTTTGTGCTTGAGCTTGCTGATAAAGGTATTAAACAGGCGCTGCTGAGTAATGCGAATCTGCGCAATGGGCTCAGTACCTTTGCTGGAAAGATTACCTGTGCAGCGGTTGCGCAGAACTTCAGTCGTGATCTCGTCAAAGCAGAAAGTCTGTTGAACTGACCAGAGATGTATATGACTAACAGAAGATTCCATCGTTTTGTCGGTATAGCCATGCTTGCGCCGCTGATAGCCTGGACGTTGACAGGAGCCGTCTTTCTGCTGCAACCGGGTTATGGCGCTGCCTATGAGATGCTGGCGTTGCGAACTTATCCTTTGACGGCACCTGTGGCGCTGACAGTGCAGTCTGACTGGCGTGAAATCAGATACCTGAAGAGTGTATTGGGAGATCATCTATTGGTTCGTCGCGATCAGACCTGGGAACATCTGGACCCTCAGACATTGGCAACACTTGCATTGCCCGAAAAGGCAATGCAAATGGCGCTGGTGGCAGATGCAATCTCTGTTAACCCTCTGAGATACGGCGAAGTGCTCCAGGTTATTGACGATAAATTTCTTACCAGCAACGGCGTTGAAATCAACCTGGACTGGGATTCATTGTCACTGCGCCAGTATGGTAATGACACACGTTGGATTGATCGTCTGTATCGTGTGCATTATCTGCAGTGGACTGGTATTAAATTACTGGACAAGATACTGGGTGTGTTTGGACTGCTGCTACTTATATTCATAAGTTATACGGGATTTCGCCTTATCCTTAACAGTCGAACAGCGAGCTGAAGTGGTTGGTTAGAAAAAACTGCTAAAACCATTCAACAGCATCTGCACCGAGATTGACACCAGAATCATTCCCATCAGTCGCTCTATAGCTTTCAATCCCCGGTTTCCTAGAATTTTGAAAAAGAACTGTGAGGACAGCAGAATAAATGCGGTCAGCAGCCAGGCACCGAACAGTGCTGCCAGCCAGTAGATAGTCTGGTCCGGACCTGATTCGGTCAGCAGCACCAGGGTCGCCAGCACTGAAGGACCTGCAATCAAGGGCACCGCCATCGGCACTACCAGCGGCTCTTCATCACCTTCCTCGTCGCCCATGATGCCGCCGCGCGAAGGAAAAATCATGCGTATTGCGATTATCATCAGCACCAGTCCGCCCGCGATGGTGACCGCTTCGCTGGAAAGACCAAGAACTTTAAGAATTGGCGGCCC
>JBDNGQ010000197.1:0-3708 GCA_041689205.1 Pseudohongiellaceae bacterium
GGAAATTTCCGCTGAACTCAGCTCTCTTGGTCAGCTGTTGCAGGCACTGAACCCGAGCCGCAACCCTTCCACGGATGGTGATCCGGTTATGCAGGCAGCCCGCGATGCCGCTGAACTGAAAGAACAGGTGGAAGAATTGCAGCGTCAGGCACTGGCTCTGACACAACAAGGTCAGCAGCCAGGTGATGGCTCCGACGCATCAATAGCAGATATGCGGCAGCGACTGGCGCGTTCGCAGGAACTGGCACAGAACCTGACCGATCAATTGCAACAACAGCAACAACAGCAACAACAGCAGCAGCAATCCGGAAGACAGCAAGGACAGCAAGGACAGCAAGGACAGCAAGGACAGCAAGGACAGCCAGGACAGCCAGGACAACAGCCAGGTTCAGCCGGGCAAAGTGGACAGCAGCAGGCGCAGGCTGGTCAACCAGGCCAGCAGGGCGGGCAAGGAGATCCAGCGCAGCAGGGTGGCGGACAGCCAGGCGGTGACCGTGATGGCTTTGGCCTGGGGCGCATTCCAACGCCGGGAGAAACTGTGGGCCTGGGCAATGCACGCTCGATTCGTTCAGAGCTGACACGGCAAAGCATTGAATCGTTCCTGAACCAGCCGGAATTGCTTGCCGCATTGCTGCAGCCCATCATAGAGCTGGAAGGGCAGTTAAGAGCGCAGGCAGAACTTGAGCAGATAAGCCGCAAATTGTATTCCGCGGCTGACGAGAATGTGCCGGACCAATACCGGCGTCTGGTGCAGGAGTATTACCGGGTATTATCAGACAGCCAGAGTCAAACTACGGCGCAGTAAACAATGAATTTTATTTTCGACAGGCATTATCTGGAAGCGATTCAGGACGGCAGATTCGCTTTTGCATATTCAATCAACCCCTGGCTGGCCCTGCTGCTGATGGCTGGGCTGGTGGCTGGCGTATGGTGGTTGTATCGCAGCACGACTCGAAGTCTTAGCCGCGGCTGGAAGGCATATTTTATTGCCTTACGCTCTGTCATTCTGATCCTGCTGCTGCTGATCCTGCTCCGCCCCGTGGTAAACACCGATCAGGTTATTCCTCAGCAGACCTATCTTGCCGTGCTTGTCGATGATTCCCAGAGCATGGCAATTAAAGACATGCCGGGCGAACAAACGCGGCAGCAAGTGACATCAGACGCTCTTTATCGCAACGGCGGTTTGCTGGAGTCCCTGCAGGATTCGTTTCAGGTACGCACCTTTCGTTTTGACAAGAATGCTCAGCGCATAAATAGCGCAGAGGAATTGCTGAGCTCAGGTAATTCATCTTCTTTGGATCAGGCACTGCGCCACGCTGACGACCAACTGGGAGGTCTGGCGCTTGGTGGCATCGTGCTGATCAGTGATGGTGCAGATAATGCCGCTGGTGATGTGATAAGTCTGGCCAGAGATTTCGGGGCCAGAAAGATTCCGGTGTTTACCGTTGGGGTTGGCCAGGAACAGATTCCCCAGGATGTGGGTATCGTTGACGTAAGTACCGCTAAGACGGTGCTGGAGGGTTCGGTTTTCAGTGTTGAAGTCTCCATCAGCCAGCAGGGGTATGAAGGCCAGGAGATTGAACTGAACATCATGGATGGAAGCACAGTCGCGGCCTCTAAAAAAGTGGTACTTGGCTCGGATGCCTCGACCAGACGCTATGATCTGGAACTGATGCCGGAACGTCGTGAAGCAATTGCCTATGAATTGCAGGTTGCCGAACAGCCTGGCGAGATGGTGCTGCAGAATAATCGCTATCGTTTTCTGGTCGACAACAGCGAGCGACCGGCCCTGGATATCCTCTATGTTGAAGGGCATCCGCGCAATGAGTACAAATTTATTCGTCGTGCGGTTGAAGGCGATCAATCACTGCGGGTAGCATCCTATCTGCAGACCGGGCCAGGTAAATTCTATCGCCAGGGAATCAAGAATCCGCTGGAATTGAATAATGGCTTTCCAGCTCGAAAAGAAGACCTGTATCAGTACGAAGCTATAATTATTGGCGATATTGGCAGAGATTTTTTCAATAACGATCAGCTGCAGATGGTGCAGGATTTTGTCGCCGAACGTGGTGGCGGTCTGCTCACCGTCGGTATGCTGGAAGATCTTTATACCGGCACAGTGATTGCCGATATTCTGCCGGTTACCTTGGTGAACAGTACGATGTTACCTCAGTTCCTGCAGGGTGGCATTCGCAGGGGTACTCATCCAACCGGTGAACTGTTTACTCCCCGCATAACCACAACTGGCGAGTTTTCACCTTTGCTGCGTCTGGATAGTGAAGATGCCGCCAACCGTGAACTTTGGCGCAATATGCCACAACTGCAGGGAGTTTACGTAACCGGGCGGCCCAAGCCTGGTGCCTCCGTGCTGATGGAGCACCCGGTTTTGCAATATCAGAATCAACCGATACCAGTCATTACTACACAGCGCTATGGCAGTGGCAGAAGCATGGCGATTGCAACCTCCAGCAGCTGGCGCTGGCAGATGATGCTGCCGGCGGCTGATGATTCTCATGAACGTTTATGGCGACAGATGCTGCGCTGGCTGGCGGTTTCCGCGCTCGACCGGGTAACGGTTGAATTTGATCGTGATTATTATAATGCGGGTGACACCGTGAATGTGTCCGCTAAGGTGCTTGATGTCAATTACAAACCTGATAACAATGCCTCATTGTGGATGCAGCGTACGGATCCCTTCGGCACAATGATCGATTCGGCGATGTCCTGGGACATCGATCAGGATGGCGTCTACCGTGCCAGCTTTGTGGTGCAGGATGAAGGCGTTCATAAGATGCTGGTCGATGTTGCCAGCGCAGCCGCTGAGGCAGATCGTGAAGAAACTGAGCGCACCGTCTCTTTTATGGTTACCCCCTCACTGCGCGAGTACTCTCAGGCAGGACGTGACACAGGCCTGTTGTCACGCATCGCAGAAGCCAGTGGTGGCAAATATTATAATGCCAGCCAAATGGGACAACTGGCTACCGATATCGAGTTCACGCCTAATGCTTACTCGCGTGAGGTTCAGGAAGACTTATGGGATACACCATTGCTGCTGTTGTTGCTGATAACGCTGCTGTGTATTGACTGGATAACCCGCCGTATGAAGGGCTTGTCATGAGTTTCTCAGCGCCTGAGTTTATATCGACCTTGCCGTCAATCTGGCGAAAAGTGCCACGTGCCTTGTTAATTTTAGCGGCCACAGCGGTGCTTGGGTCTGTCCATGCGCAGCAGCCCGGCTCCATCGATGGTGAGGCAGAGCCATGGTTTCGCAATCAGCCGGACACGGGCAAGTATTTTTTTATTATCACGGGTGCAGCCGCGTCTGAGGAAATCAGAGACCGTTTCCGTAGATGGTCATTTTCTCTTTACGACACGCTTGGACGGGACTATGGCTATCAGGCTGATCAGCTGATTCTGCTGATTGATGATGGTAATGTTGAAGACCGTAATGCCGCCAGAGTTGATGGCAGCTCCAGACGTGAGGATATAGAAACACAAATTCGGAGCCTGCAGGCCAGAGTCAATCAGGGGGACCAGGTGACCTTCTTTTTGATTGGACATGGTTCCAGTACCGGCCCGGAAGCTAAATTTAATATTGCGGGTCCCGATATTACCGGTGCAGACTTCGCAGCTCTGCTGGAAGGCTTTGCGCAGCAGGATGTCGTGGTCATGAACACCACCAGCGCCAGTTATGACTTTTCCACTGAA
>JBDNGQ010000198.1:0-15209 GCA_041689205.1 Pseudohongiellaceae bacterium
CAAAGCCTGCAACCCCAAAGCCTACGCCCCCAAAGCCTGCGCTGAGGTGGCACTGGCTGATGACAGTGCCAGCACATGGATTGAGCAGATAAGCTGGCGACCAGATGGCGCGCAGCTGGCTATTGCCGCAGGCACTAAAATAGTTTTGCTTTCCCCGGAGGGGGATCTGACGGCCGCGTACGTCTTCCCCGGCGGCACAGTCGCGGCGCTCTGTTGGCGCCCTAAAGGAGCGCAGCTGGCGGCGGCAGGTTACGGTGGCATCCGCATCTATAACGTCCTCGATTCGAGCAGCCGACCGCAGGACCTGAAGTGGAAGGGTTCGCTGCTCAGCATCAGCTGGAGTCCTGATGGCCGCGTCATCGCAGCCGGCTGCCAGGACAATACCGTCCATTTCTGGCGACTGCCGGAGTTACGGGATGCCATGATGTCTGGCTTCCAGTACAAACCGGTGCAGCTGAGCTGGAGCAACAACAGTCGCTGGCTGATCACCGGCGGTAGCTCAAGCTTAATCCTGTGGCCCTTTGATAAAAAAGGACCGGAAGGCCGGAAACCCGTTTCATTGCAATTTCATCAGGAAGCGATCTGTGCTGTCAGCATTTCCAGCCGGGGACATCAACTTGCGACGGGGTGCCGAGGCGGCCAGATTGCACTCTGGACCAGGATTGGAGATCCACTCCCGGCGTTTGAAGCCCAATTAGACAGCCGGCCGGAATTCCTAGCCTGGTCACCGCAAAAAAACGCCCGACTGCTGGCCTCCGTATCTCGCAATGGCACCTTAAATCTGTGGGAGGCTCTCTAAAGAGCCCTCGCAAAAGAGTCCTCACCATCAGGGTATCCAGGAATTACTGACAGACGCGGCAGATACCGCGAACCTCTACAGTTTCGCTGCTGACTTTGAAGCCGATTCGCTTAGCGTTCGTTTCTATACGCGAAGACAAGACTTCATCATCCAGTTCCGCCACTACACTGCAATTATCGCAGATCAAAAACTGACCTTGGTGAGGGCGTTCAGGCTCGCTGCACCCGATGTATGAATTGATTGACTCCAGCTTGTGGACCAGGCCAACTTCCTGCAGAAAATCCAGGGTCCGGTAGACAGTAGGCGGCGCCGGACGATCGTGGGTTAATGCCAGTTGCGCAAGCAGATCGTAGGCTTTCACAGGTTGATGTGATGACCATAACAATTCCAAGATAGTGCGTCGCAGCGGCGTAAACCTTTCTCCGCGCTCAGCACATAAGTTTTCGGCCTTCTGCAAGGCATCACTGACACAGGTGTGGTGGTTATGGCTCGGGAGCTCAAAACCCTGAATGACTATCTTTCTTGCCATTGCTATTTCCCGAAAAGTTGTCTCTACGACTGAAGTACCGCAGCTTAACCCCTTGACAATGAAATCGGGCAGCTATGAGAAAATGGTTCAGCACACCGACGTGCCGAGCATGGTAGCACGGATACTTGTATCCCACCGCAGCAAGACTTCCAGGTACGAGTACGACAGGCTCGCCACTGCCCTTTAGCCCCAGTGTCGACGAGTCGTTTCTGAGGCCGACCTAAGGGTTAGGAATTCGCTGCATCTGATCGACCGGATGGTCCAATTTTCCATAATTTAAGCATTACCACCTCGTCCTGCTCCGCTTCGTATTTCGATTCGGCGTCCGGACCTGCCGGTTCGAAACCAAGATGATGCAAGAGTCCCATTGATCTGAAGTTTGCGGCCTTGAGCACGGCGACGAAGGTGTGAACGCCGCAGGTATTGACCAGTTCTTCCATCACGGCGCTCACCGAAGCGCTGCCGATGCCTTGTCGCCAGTGCTTGCTTGCGAACTCGTATGCTATGTATGAAGCCCCGGATTCGAGCACCGTCGCCTGCACGTAGCCTGCCAACTCCGAACCTGGCAGCCTGACCACCCAGTTCAGCCACTGCTCTCGGCCGTTTGGAGATACGCGCGACTCTCTGCAACGATACCCGGCGGCCAAACGCTCAACCGATGGAGGCGGCCCACGCTCGAACTCATATATGGCCGGGTCAGACAAGACTTCAAACATTGCCGGCGCGTGAGCTTCGACCTGGGGTTCAAGTGTACAGCGATCCGTGACGATGGTTTTCATGCAATTTAACGCTCTGATTATTGGCGGTGTCTTAAAGGCGCGGTTCAATATTTTTTTCTTTGCATACCTCAAGGAAGACATGCAACGACTTCTTGAACTCTGCTCGCAACTCTTTAGGATTGCGGCCATAAAAATCTGCGCCGCCGTTCAGCCCCAGAATTTCGCCTCTGAATGTGTCCAACTCAGAATCATACTCAATTTTAGCGTGATAGCCTTCTAACGTCATCGTATTCACGGCAATACCCCCTCAAGCTCCCTGAAGCTCCTTCAATCTCCCTCAAGCTGGACAACTCGCTGCTTCAGAGATACCTTTTATCCGTCCCGGTTTCTTATCAATCTTTCGCCAGCCATCAATATTAAAAAAAGGCATTTATGATTTATCTGAAAAAACTTCGGCGATTGATAGCACGTCTCGGCAATTGGTTGAAACCCTCAGCCATTGGCTGGAGTGGTGCGGCCAATGGCATTGCAGCGCTGGGTTTGGGTGTGGTGCTGGCTTTTTATTTTGTCGGTGCGGATGACTTTTCGGTACAAAAAATACCGGCGCTGATCCTGTGGTTGTTAATACCCGTTGCCATTGGCTGTGGTCTGTTGTTTGCGGCATCTGTACTCATGGGTTTGCCGAAGCGGTTAAGATGGGTGTTAGCTTTTGTTGCGCCGGTGCTGATGCTGTCGGTTTTTCCGGGAGAGGATCAGACTGGTTATATCGCTGGCAGTTTAGTTGTACTTTGCTTCGGCTTGATAGGTGCCGGCAGCGCTGTGCTGCTGAAATCCGGGCGGCACTCCAGTGGCAGAAATGCAGCGCTGCTTTTTTTATCAGTCGGGGTACTGGGTTTATCTTATGGGCTGTATGCGGTCTTTAGCGAGAAGGAGATTGCTAACCCGGCGTTGGCAGATTATGTATTACCGGACAAGACGCTGGAATTGCCGAACCCGGGGCTGCCCGGTAGCCATGTGGTAAATACCCTGACCTACGGCAGCGGCCGTGATTTGCGCCGAGACGCGTACGGCGAGAATGTCACGTTGCTGTCGCGAACGGTGGATGGCTCGAAGCTTATTGAAAACTGGGATGGCTTTTCAGGGTGGCTGCGCACGAGTTACTGGGGTTTCGATGTCACTGAGTTGCCTCTGCAGGCCCGGGTTTGGATGCCAGAAGGTTCCGGCCCGTTTCCGCTGGTGCTGGTCGTCCATGGCAACCATAGCATGGAAGACTTCTCTGACCCCGGCTATGACTATCTAGGTGAACTTTTTGCGAGCCGTGGCATCATTCTGGCTTCGGTAGACGAGAATTTCATCAACAGCTCTTTCTCAGCCCGGGTGAACCTGTTTGCGGAAAGGCCGGGGCTGAAGCAAGAGAACGACGCAAGAGCGTGGCTACTGCTTGAGCATCTTGCTCAGTTTCGGGATTGGAACGCAGAGGCAGGCCATTTCTTCCATGACAAAATTGATATGGAACGGCTGGCCTTGATTGGTCATTCCAGAGGTGGCGAGGCGGTAGGAATAGCCGCTGCGTTTAACGAGCTTCGCCATTACCCTGATGACGCCGCCCAGACGTTTGATTTCGGATTTAATCTTCGTGGTGTTATCGCGATTTCGCCGGTGTACGGTCAATACCAGCCGCGATCTCGGCCGACACCTGTTACTGACGTCAATTATTTTACCATCCATGGTGACATGGATGGCGATGTGCAGAGTTTTGAAGGGGCAGCGCAGTACTCAAGAGTGTTTTTCAGTGGTGATGAGTACCGGTTCCGCTCCAGTCTTTACGTGGCAGGCGCCAATCATGGTCAATTTAATACCACATGGGAGAATCTGGACACCGGGCGGTTTACTGCGTGGTCGCTGGACCTGGGCAGGATTATGCCACGCGAAGCACAAAGAACGGTGGCTAAGGTCTATTTTAGTGCTTTCCTGGAGACCGTGTTCAATGACAATGAAAGCTACCTGCCTCTTTTTAAGGATGCACGCTTTGGCGCCAAATGGTTGCCTGATACCTTCTACATTAATCAATTCTCAGACTCGCAGGAGCGGGTGATTGTTGACTTCGAAGACGACCTCGATCTGACGACCCTCGATGGTGGCAGGGGCAGCATCGAGACTGACAACATGACCCGCTGGTATGAAGTGGCTAACCGGCTGAAGACTGATGAACTAGATACTCACTCTGTCGTATTAGCCTGGGACAAACAGGTCACGGGCAACGAGGTGCAGCCTTCTGTCAGCTTCTCGCTGGGCAATACCTTTACAGGGGCCGAGCAACAAAGTCTGATTCTGTCCTTATCAGCAATCGATATTTCCACCAAACCTGCCGGCTGGAAGGCCAGCGCTGACTCTACCGATGAGGATACCGCTACGAATGAAAATCAAGAAAAAGCCAGCCTGCTTCTTGACTGGACAGTTGAAATAACTGATGTCGCTGGCAACAGTGCAACCGCACCACTAAGCGCTGACTCACAGCTTTACCCGCTGGTTAACGCTATACCAGGGCGGGCTAAGTTTCTGGATGATACCGAGCCGACAGAAATTCTGTTTCGCCGATTTCAATTGCCGCTTGCAGAGTTCAGTTCCGCCTCGGCAGACTTTAACCCGGGCCGGGTTGCGCGCCTGCGCTTCGTGTTTGACCGCTCCCCCAAAGGCGCCATTATCCTGGATAATATCAGCCTGAGCGCCAGGTAGGTGCTGGTCTGCAACCAGCAGTCAAATCGCTTCTGCTACTGGCTGACGAACAACCCTTTCCTCGCTGGATATAGTTCGGCCAATAAATGAGGTTGATACAATTGAAAATAGACAATAGGCAAAAAAATAGTTTAGGCCGAGTAATGAATTCGCTTCCGTCTCAATGCCTGCATTCATATTGTTAAAAGAAAGGTAGGCAAGAAAGGCTGCCGCAACAAAAACATCGGCCATACTCCACTTACCAATTGTAGCCATAATTGCTTGAAGCATCGAGTTACCACGGAATTTGTGGCTCCCCAACATCGTCAGCGACAGAAGCACCTTCACTGCTGGTATAAATATGCTAAACAATAATATGGCTGAACCCACCAAATAATTCTTTTGAATAAATAGTGTGCGTATCAAATCGACGACAGACTTGTTTTCGTAGTAGTAATACATACGCCCTGAGAAATCTTTGCTTGTCTCAAACGTACGAAGAAAGGGTACATCAACCACAATTGGGATTTTTAGATCCTGATTAAACGCGCTAATTTCCAACATGGGAACGAAGATCCCGTTCACAAGACAGAAAGCAGCCAAAACCACCAGCACAACGGCACTGATCAGAGCTGCATCAGGGTGTTTGTGGAACACTAAATAAGCGGTGGCCACAAACAGCAAACTGAATATGACAAAAAAATCTGAGTACCTGTTCTGACGCTCCAGGGCAAGGGTAGCCGAATTCAGTTTCTCTGTGGCAATATTCTGCCTTTCTCTGGTTTCCCTTTCTCCAAGAAACCACTCCCTTCCGCTAAGAAGACGATCCTTAAAGCTAAGAACATCAGTGTAAGCCGACATTTCGTTCTTATATTCCTTGCCAGCTTGAATCATTTGGCTGGAGAGAAATGAACTTACAATCAGAAAGGATAATGAAAAAATGATAAACAAAAAAATAAGCGGCCTTGCCATTATCGCCCTGTTCATCGAACGGAAACCATGCTGGATTTGCTGTTGTTCAAATCTACTTTCATATATCTCTTCGCCCTGTAACTTTCAATTTGTCTGCTTGCTTGCCAATGGCCATTATTTTTTACCGTTGACGGTCACGCTGGCGTCTTCTCCACCCCGCTGACACTCTCCCCAAAACTCCACAGCCACCAATCCAGCTGCTTTGTGTCCATCACCGTCGCGCTGATCTCGTAGCCGTCATCGAGTTCGCGCACCTGCTGATCGGCGGACAGGCGCGCTTCCAGCAGGTGCAGACCGGCCTGTTTGCTGATCCGGAAGCGCAGCGCTATTCTCTTGCCCTCGCCATAGGCGAAGCGGCCGTCGTTGTCGTACTTTTGCAGATCGAATCCTTTGGGGCGCGCAAAGCTGAGCGTGGTTGCGCGGGCGCTGATGAAGCGGTGCATGGCCAGGCTGCGCTCATTATCAAAGCCATCGAAGCGACACACCAGATAGAGAATTTCGCCCTGTTGCGCCAGCCCCAGTGGCATCACCATGGCGTTTTGTTCGGTGCCGGCGCGGTTGCGATATTTGATGTCCAGCATGTGGTTGCTGAACAGAGCGTTGCTGACTTCTTTGAACACGGTGTCATCAATTGACGGAGGCAAAAGAGGCTGGGTAGCACTTACTACCCGAACCTTTTGCAGCCACTGACGCTCAAGACTGGATTTATTGCTGCGCTTATTTGCTGATGGTGGTAGCGCAGGCAGCAGGTTGCTGCGCGCCTGTTCGAAAAAAGCGCCCATGGAGGTGAGCAGGCTGGCGGGCAGCAGATTGCGCAGATGTTGTTCGGCCAGCGACAGCAGCAGAGATTCCTGTTCGCTCAGGCCTGGCATGGAGAAGCCCTGGGCTTTTTCTTTCCAGCAGTAACCATAGGGTTTGCTGCGGGTGTCGCACTCTATTTCGAACTGCTCGGTCAGCATCTTTAACTGTCTTTGCACCGAGCGCATATCGCGATTTATGCCAACCGCCTGTAGCTGGGCATGCAGTTCAGGCGCACTCACGCGACGCGGTCGGCGCGGAATGCGTTGCAGAAGCGCCAGTGCAGTCTTGATAGTTTCGAGTGAATCAGGACGTTCGGCCATAAAAAATCCTTTTTTAAATTTTCAAAGTGCTTACGCAGCTATTGGCTTACGGGGTAGCAAGCCTCCCCCCAGTGAGCGCGGGCATTGTCCATCATGATGCAGATAACAGCGGGTACCAGTTCTTCCAGAATATGGGCGCCATCGCGCAGCTGATCGCGGTTGACCGTACTGTTCCAGGTGGCACCTCCATGTATCAGCTGATTGCGCAGGGTGTACAGTCGGTTGAACACGATGCTGAGCACTTTACCGGTTTCGCGATTGGCTAACGCCTTATTGGAGACGACTTTGGCGCGCTCAAATTGCTGCTCCCAGTTCTCGCTGTCCGGCAGGCGGTTGAGGCTGTCCCAGAAAGGCTGATACACAAATTTATTATTGAGCAGGATGCGGATGGCGCCCGGATAGTGTTGCCAGACTGCGTTGCTGAGCTGTTCGGTGTTATCCAGACTGACCAGGCGGTTCAGAAATTCGCTAAACCGGCGACCTTCGGCCATGCGGTATTCACCGGTTTCATTGGCGTAGGCGGCGTTGAATGCAATCCACAGGAAGATAAATCGGCTGTCGCTGTCAGTGCACTGCTCGGCGCGGTTCAACCAGCTCAAGGCACGATGCACTCTCAGCGCGAGGTGTTCGGGGTGGTCAGCGCGTTCCAGCCGCTGACGCCGCTTTAATGTGATATACGGTACTGCCATGTAGCCGCTCTCATAATTTTTTGTTATGAGCCTGAGTGTACTTCAGTCAATCACACAATGCGACAGCCTGTGTCGCAGCTATTTGATAGCAGGCTTATGGTACTTTCCGGACTTAAAGTAACATCAGGCAATTCTTATGATACTTTCGCACCCTGAGCACACTGAAGCACCCTGAGCACCCAACACGAGACCAATCCTTTATGCCAATCTGGACCAAACCCATCAGCCTCGAAAAAATGACCCAGTCCGCTGCCAACACCGCTGCCTCCCATCTCGGCATCGAGTTCATCGAGATCGGCGACGATTATCTGAAGGGCCGCATGCCCATTGATCATCGCACCGTGCAGCCGCATGGCATTCTGCATGGCGGCGCCTCGGTGCTGCTGGCGGAGACACTGGGCAGCGTGGCCGCCAACTTCTGCGTGCGCCGTGAGGATCAGGTGGCGGTAGGCCTGGAGATAAACGCCAACCATATCCGATCGGTGTCCAAAGGCTGGGTGTACGCCACTGCGCGGCCGATCCATGTGGGTGGCAGCACGCAGGTGTGGGAGATTCGCATTGAGAACGAGGATGACAAAACAGTCTGCATTTCGCGCATTACGATGGCGGTGATGGATGCACGCTGAGGGTTAAAATCTGCACAGTATCAGGGTAGCCTGACCTCATCGCTGTCCTGACTCCGAGCCCGGGTGAAACTGGCAACAGGCTCGGCAGTACGTACTTGTTCCAGCCAGAACACGCCGTCGTAGGGGTAGCTGTTGCCGCGCGTACCCAAAAAATCGGTATCGCCATCACCGTCCAGATCGTACGCAATAAACTTGTCGAACATGCCCCGTTTACGGCGGGAGATATCATGGCGTGTCCACTCCGCTGTCGGATTGCCGGAGTTCTGAAACCAGCCCAGGCGACCCAGTGGGTCATTGACTGATGCGTTGACATCATCCGATTCACGTTCACCCCGGCTGTAGCTGCCGGCAAGAATATCGATATCCCCATCCCCATCAATATCGGCTGCTCCCAGACCCGTGATGCTGTCCGGCGCCAATGTGCCAATAGAGTGTGCATTCCATGCATCTCCCTTACGGGCGGGTTGCTCAATCCACGCCAGGCCATTGCCTGTTCGCCCGCTGGCTGCACCGATAATGTCCAGGCGCCCGTCTCCGTTCAGGTCAGCATATTCCAGGTTGAAACCCGCCATCCGGGCACCGTTTATGCCGATAGCGTGCTCGGTGAAATTGAGCGAGCCGTCGCCTGGATTCTCAAACCAGACCAGGCGCTCCTCACCGCGCGTTCCTACCACGATATCGATATCACCATCGCCATCCAGATCGACGGGATCTGAGTTCTGCGGAACACTGAAACGTCCCAGCTCAATCTCCTGCCAGTTGTCGCCCAGCAACGGGTCGCCCTGTACCTTGAAAATAGACACTGGATGGGAATTCGCAAAATCCTCAGGGCCGGGAATCTGTTCGCCTTTATTGGGTGCAATGACTTCGGGCATACCGTCTCCGTCCAGGTCAGCTGCAAAAACCCGGATATAACTCCCACGCCCTTTGGTCATCGGCAGTATCAGGCGTTGCCATTCTGTTTCGCGAATGCGCTGGCCGGGGTTTTGTAAATAGAGGACATGTGATAGCTCGGCGGCGACCAATATGTCTAAAAAACCGTCACCATTGATATCGGCCACCGCAGCGTCTTCGGGCGCGGCGGCATCCAAGGCTTCAGCGACGGTGATGTTTTGCCATTGTCGTGGGTCGGCGCTGCCAAAGGCGATACGCACATGACCTTCGGGTGGCGCCACGAAACCCGGCGTGAAGTTTGCCGAATCATAGCTTGAGTCGGACTCATGCACGGACACTATGTCTGGATAGCCATCGTTGTCCAGGTCTCCCATGACCAGTCCGTCAGCGCCACTGAGAACAAAGTCAACCTGGGTGGAATCGTCAATCAGATGTTCGTGCCAACTGATGTAATTCCCTTCGGGTGTCTGGGCCCGCGTAGGTGAATCGCCAACGCTCTGAGCCAGCAGTGAGTGGCCAAAAAGAGCAGTGCTTAAACAAACGGCGTATCGAAGCAATGGCGGGTGCCCCATGTTGTCCCCTTGGCTGCAGTGCGTTATGGATAATCTATAATTTACCAGAATGGCGGTGGTGTCCAGCGGCTCAGCAAACAGTGATTAGCGCAGCCCACAAGTATTTGGCCGATTACCTGGCAAGAAAGCCTGACAACTTCTCCGGTAAAACCAAATCGCCAGGGTTATTACCGCTGCGCTACAGCTCGTCCATTTCACGGACATCATGGTTAACCCGCGGCTGATTCGTAGCAGATATTCCTAACATTTTACGCCTGCAACCTGGTCGTAATTGAACTGCGATGTGGGGTTTACATTTGCGCCACAGGATGCGAAATTCACCTGCAAACCGTTAACCAATCTCATGGAATCGCAATGCCAAATTTTGTAACGCATCTGGAAAGTGCCATTGATGGCACCAGGTTTTCTGCCGATCAGCCGCGCACCATGCACAAGGATCGGCCGCTGTGGGTACGCTACGATCTGGATGCTGTGCGCGACAATATGACAAAGGCAGCACTGCTCAGCCGCGAACCGACGCTGTGGCGCTACCGCGAGTTATTGCCGACCGGTACCGATCCTATCGAAGTTACTCTGGGCGAGGGAATGTCGCCGCTGCTCAAATGCCTGCGACTCGGTGACCGCTACGGACTCAAAAATGTCTGGATCAAGGATGAATCGCAACTACCCACCGGCAGCTTCAAGAGTCGGGGCATGACCACCGCCATCACTATGGCCAAACACTTCGGAATCAAACGTGTCGCACTACCCACTGCTGGCAATGCCGGTGGCGCGGCGGCAGCCTACGCAGCCAGAGCCGGCATTGAGGCCTACGTCTTTATGCCAGATGACACACCGGTAATAAACCAATACGAGTGTCATACGGCCGGCGCCAAGGCTTTTCTTGCCAACGGCCTCATCACCGACTGCGGTCGCATTGTGCGCGAAGGCAAAGAGCGCATGGGCTGGTTTGATCTGTCCACACTTAAAGAGCCCTATCGAATCGAGGGCAAGAAAACCATGGGCCTGGAGCTGGCCGAGCAGATGCAGTGGACTCTGCCCGATGTCATTGTCTATCCCACCGGCGGCGGCACTGGATTGATAGGCATGTGGAAAGCTTTTGATGAACTCGCCGCAATGGGCTGGATCGACGCCAGGCACCGCCCGCGCATGGTGTCAGTGCAATCCGAAGGCTGCTGCCCCATTGTCACTGCCTTCAACAAAGGCGAACGCTTTGCCGAGACGCACCTAAACCCGGTAACAATAGCTATGGGTTTACGCGTCCCGGCAGCCGTGGGTGACTTCATGATCCTGGATGCCATCCGTGCAAGCGAAGGCATCGCCATTGCCGTCGAAGAAGCGCGCATTCATGAGTGGATGGTATTAGCGCAGTCGCTGGAAGGAATTTCTGTGTGTCCCGAAACCGCCGCCTGTGTTGGCGCGGTGGAACGACTTGCCGAGGAAGGCTGGATCAAACCCAGGGAGCGCGTCGTGATATACAACACCGGCGCTGCGCAGAAATATGTCGAAGCAATTAAGGTCGCCCTGCCCAGAATTGATCTGAGGAAACCTATTGACTGGGATGCTATTGCTTGAACAGTTCCTGACACTTAACGTCCGTGACGTCGAGCGGCGCCGAGCAGGGCTGTGGAGCTCTCGATCAGACTCACTCCAGTAAACATGAAGACCATACTTGCTGGTCATTTTTCAGCTCCAATCCATACCGAGTGATTATGTCGCGCACCTGTTCCAACTGGTATGCCTTCGCTTGGCCAGACTTCGGTGCAATGAGGATAGTGCGAGGAGAGGAATGACGTTTTTTGCAGAATCGAAACGCCGGAATTTCCGCTCTGCAGGCTGAGAGGAGCGAAACACTCACGCTGAAAAGAGTTCACATCGCAGAATTGGCAGCGCCCACAATAGAGCCAGGGGAGCTGCGCAAGTTGCGTGAAGGACTGAATATCTCCAGGGCGGTTTTTGCGCGCGCCATAAGAACCAATCCCCGTACGGTAGAGAGCTGGGAGCAGGGGCGCAGCAAACCCAATGCGCATGCAGCGCTCTTGATCAAACTGGTCGAGAAGTTTCCCGAAACACTGGATCACCTGCAGGCTGTCTGAAACTAAATAGGCAAAAGCAGCAGCATGACGTTTTTCGCGGTTGTTGGCGCCGGTTTGACGCCCTCACTTCCTTTCTATACTGCGCAGAGCAACTAGAGCCCGTATTATAGCTTTACAAGACCTCTTAACAGGCCCATTATTCGGTCTCATACCAATTAACCCAAGGTATCTCCATGACGTATCAAATCCTTACTGACGTGGCTGCCAGCATCTCCGAACTGAAAGCCAACCCCATGAAAGTCGTAGCCAGCGGAGAAGGCATGCCCATTGCCGTGCTCAACAGGAATGAGCCTGCGTTTTATTGTATCCCCGCCAAAACCTATGAAGCTATGATGGACCTTATAGAAGATAAAGAGCTGCTGGAAATTGCTAGGAGCCGCATGGACGAAGAAAGTATAAAGGTTAACCCGGATGACCTATGAGTTAGCGTTTAAGAAAAGCGCCCTGAAAGAATGGAAAAAGCTCGGTCTCAATGTGCGAGAACTTTTCGCTAAAAAGCTCAAAGAGCGGCTTTCCAATCCACATATTCCTTCCGCAGCAGTTAGCGGAGGAACAACCCTGTACAAAATCAAACTGCGTCAACTTGGATATCGGTTGGTTTATTCGGTATCCGATACTACCGTCACGGTCACTGTTCTTGCGGTCGGCAAAAGAAATCGAAATGAAGTTTATGATCTGGCTCTTTCACGCGAGAAGGCCGACGCAGAGCTGAAGAACTAGGGAGCCTCTGAATAACTCTATGGTCACTCTGGCCTTCCATCCGCTGGTATTTCCCAATCTGCGCCGGGCGCCGGAGCGTGAGCTGGTTGCGCGGCCACCGGCGGTCCCTATACCGTATGCGTGTCGGTAAAAGCATCTGCGCCTCTGTTACTGCATCAAGATCACCGGGTGTTAAATCGCGAGAGTTAAGCCGTGGCAGCGGTAGTCCATGAAGTGCATAACTCAACCGCGCTAGGAAAAAAGGTCAGCTGTCTGTAGGCTCATTCCTTTTTCTCCGGCAAGAGATATGCGAAATGAGTAGCTACAAGCAACTGACCTACGAACAACGATAGCCAGATAGAATTAAAAACCAGTCAATAAAAAAAAAGGTAGCTGGGCATGTCCAATCTGTTCGAAGAACTGAAACGCCGCAAGGTGGTCCGCGTCACCGGTGTGTATGCGGTTGAGCAGGCTTCTTTGCTTTGTCTACCCCGGTTTACCTTCCTCCATTTCATCCAACGCGGCACGCGGATTCAGGATTCGCAATGATTCAAGCTGCCGCAATTCAAGCAAATCCTGATCTGCTGTGATCAGACGGCTGACTTTGGCAGCCTGTGCGGTATGAACAAAAGCATCGTCCGTGCTGTCGCGCGAGTAGGCGCGGGCGCTCAACTCCGCTGTTACCTCCACCCATAAGGCGGTCGAATCCAGATCGCGCAACAGGTTACGTCGCGTTTCCATAGACAGGTAAAGATCGAACTTTGGTTTCCAGAGGCGAGTTTCAAGTTCAGCAAAGGTTGCTTTGGAAAACACCAGGCGGCCATCTGTCAATAAACGATCCAGCAGCATCGCCGCTACGCTCTGCGGCAGCAGCGCTGCACTGATAAGCACATTGGTGTCGACCACGACTTTCGCATAGGCTGCAGGCAGGTTTGCTTCAGCTTTCATCTGCCAGCAGCTCGTTCAATCTGTCCTCGGTCATGCCTGCGGCGGCGGCGTCAGTCGCACTGGTGCGCACGGTATTGCGGAGCCTGTCGGCATAATAAGTGCGCATGGCTTCGTAGTCTTCGGCGCTGACCATCACCCCCACGACACGATCATGGCGCAACACTTGAACTGGTTCGCGTTGGGCGCGATCAAGAAATTCTCCGAACCGGGTTTTGGCTTCATTGGCTGTAAAAGATTGCATGATTTTACTCTCCAGTTTTCACGCAAACTAGTCGAATCGTTCGATTTGGTCAATACTGTCGATTCGACCAAAAGCCATAAACCCAACGGCTTGCTGCTTGAATCTACTTGATTCCCAAAGAATCAAGCGATCGGATAAAGTTACTCAGAGGCGCTCGCCATGCTGCCATTCTCTATAGATCGCAGCACCGGTCCGTTACCCAGCGGAGCATAGGCAAAATGCGGCGATTCCAGCGGCGATATCGCTGATCTCCCGACCGACCTCGTCCCTGTGGGCGACAAATACGGTGACCTCACCCTGATCCGCTCCGAACTCTACCCAGATATTCCCCAGTTCATCAATCTGCCCTTGCTCCTGTGCCCTTGAGGCTGTGGTTGTTCGCCCCGTGAGCGCCAATGTTATGTTTCTTGACAGGAGCTTTAGACAGGTGCTATTGATGGCCCTAATAACCATGAGGACATTACAATGCAAGTTAAATTCTCTGAGGATGTCATTCCTTTATCTGATCTGAAGGTCAATCCTGGCAAAGTAGTGAGTCGTGCCAATGACACCCATCGGCCCATTCTCTTAACGAGTAGGGGTCGAGGTGTTGCAGTAGTGCAAGGTCTTGAAGATTATGAAAAAATTGCTGAAGAGCTACGCTTCGTTAAAGCCGTGGCTCAAGGACTGGCTGATATCCGTGAAGGCAATACCGTCACATTGGATGAAGCTAAAAAAGTACTAGGCGTGGCGTAAGTGAAGCTTGTTATCGCGCGTTCTGCGTTAAACGATCTTCAAGACATTAAGGTTTACTACCTTGAGCAGGGAGCTGCGAAAATCGGTCAGCAGTTCGTGAGCACTATCTTGAAACGGGTACAAGGGCTGATTGACCACCCTGACTCCGGCAGGAAGGTTCCCGAGTTTGATCAAGAGCAAATTCGCGAACTGATTTACCCGCCGTTCCGCATTGTTTATCTGCGGCATCCTTCGGAAGTTAGTTTGGTGCGGATCTGGCGTAGCGAAAGACTACTACTACTTCCCGAGGACGAAACATAACGCGTTCCTGATCGTCGCCGGTGTGTATGCCGTGGTGGCGTGGTTGCTGATTCAAGTGACCAACAACATTGTGCCGGCGCTGCAAATGCCGGCGACAACACAGCCGCGCATGCGGTCTGGGATAGCAGCGGCAAGGGCCTGTACTTCTGGTATATGAACGGCGATATCTACCATGTTCCCGCTGACCCGGAAAATGGTTTCCGCCAAGGTACGCCCGAGCTTGTTTTTGACACCGGTCTTCCACAGTCATTCTTGGTCCAGATTCCAGGTTTTGCGGTATCGCCCGATGGTCAGCGCTTACTCTACCGCGATTTTTCAGAGGGAAGTACCAGCTTTGCGGCAGAAACAGACAGGCTGGTGAGCAGGGCATCGAAGCGCGCTATGAAGATGAATCCATTTGGCTGACGCAAAAGTTGATAGCTGAGCTATTTCAGGTGCAACCACAGAACATCACTCAGCATTTAAAAAATATTTATGCGGAAGGCGAGTTGGGCGAGGTCGCAACATGTAAGGATTTCTTACAAGTTCAAACAGAGGGCGCCCGCCAGGTCAAG
>JBDNGQ010000199.1:0-45658 GCA_041689205.1 Pseudohongiellaceae bacterium
GGCACCCATCTCCGCTCTTGCGCTGGATCAATGTTAGTCAGCGCTGAGCACTGCGGGCATTCACTTTCACTGCGCGCAATGCTAAGTTGCTGCTCATGAAAAAACCTGTGAGCACTTGTTAATGAGCACGCTGATCCCTGCATCTGACGCCTGGCTGGCGCAAATCAATGAAGAGATTCTGGATCCACAACGCCCCATCATCGACCCGCATCATCATTTATGGCGAAAGCGCTTTGATCGCGACTATCTACTGCAAGATCTGTGGGCAGATACCGGGTCCGGACACAATATTCTGAAAACAGTATTCGTGGAATGCCGCGCCTTTTATCATCGCGATGGCCCTGAACATCTGCACCCGCTCGGAGAAACCGAATATGTCAGCAAGGTTGCTGAGCAGAGTGCGCAGAATACTGATGGCCATGCGCAGATTGCAGGTATTGTTGCCAAAGCAGATTTGATGCTGAGCCGCGAACCGGAAAAACTGGAAGAGTTATTGCTGGATCATAAGCGTATCAGCAAGGGTCTGTGCAAAGGCATTCGTCATTCGGGCGCACGAGACAGCCGTCCTGAAGATCTGCTGATTCCCGGGCAGGCGCCTGCCTATCTTTATGGACGGGAGGATTTTCGGCAGGGCCTGCGCATGCTCGCACGTCATGGATTGTCATACGATACCTGGCACTATCACCATCAGAATCAGGATTTCCTGGATCTGGCTCAAGCAGTTCCCGAAGCCACCATGATCCTTGACCATTTTGGAACCCCGCTGGGAGTTGGCATTTATCGCGGCGCCCACGATGCCATCTTCGAACAGTGGAAGCAGGACATTCAGGAGATCGCCAGATGTCCAAATGTGTACGCGAAACTGGGGGGACTGGCGATGCCGGATAACGGTTTTGGCTGGGACAAAGAAGCAGTCCCGCCCAGCTCAGACGAATTTGTCAGGCGTCAGAAAAAATATTATTTGCACACCATCGAATGCTTTGGTCCCCAACGCTGCATGTTCGAAAGTAATTTCCCGGTGGATAAACTGTCGCTGCCTTATCATGTGGTGTGGAATGGTTTTAAGAAAATGGTCGCGGATTTCAGCGACAATGAAAAACATGCAATGTTCTTTGGTACCGCGGAAAAAGTATACCGATTGTAAGATTTACTGCTGCGGGCGCAGGCGCTTGACCACACCGCTGGAGGTGAGAATGATTTTGCCATTTGCTTCCAGAGTCACCCGCGTGAATATCAATGAGCCACCTTTGCGCGTCACCTCACCACGACCCAGGACCAGATCACCGGCAAATGCGGGCCCGATAAATTCATTATTGCAGGTTACTGTTACTACGGTGTCATTGCTGCCGCCTAGCGCTGCCATACACAGAGTGTAATCCGCAAATGTCATCAACATACCGCCGTGTACAATTTTATGAGCGTTGCAGTTGTGCTCCTGCAGACGGAACGCGGTGCAGGCGATGTCGCCGTCCATGTGAAAAAAAAACGGACCGATAAAATCCTCGCAACTGTCGCCATGCCAGTGTTGATAATCCGCAGGTATGCCATGATCTTCCGGCTTATGTTCTTGTGATTTACAGTCCTGTACTGTGATCTCTGTGCTCATTCTAATCTTTATCCTTTTTATCGCTGTCCGGGACTGCTACGTCAATGACTGCTCCGGCGACTTTGAAAGGCACCTTGGCCACCTCCAGGGTAACGCCAACTGCGCTGCCAACCACCGTGCCAAGACACCCACTTAACAGCAGACAGCAAGTTATCCAGGTAAATGCGCTGGCGATACGACTCATATTTCCTCACTCCTGGTCAGCACTGGTTTTCTAGTGGAAACAGTTTTTACGCTTCCGTTTGATTGTCCCATCAACGGTTTGATATTTTCAAGCAGTCGGTCTCCGGCCAGCAGATTCGCGAAGTCTTCCGCCAGCCGTTCACTCTCATCAAGCACCTGCTTCCAGTAAGCCAGACGTGTCACATCATCAAAGTGCTCAAAATCCTTTCTATCCGGAATCTTTCCAAATGGCAGTCGGCTGACAAACTCTGCAGTCGGCGCAAGCAGCAGCACATTATCGAAATTAACTGGATTAACCTGACGCCATGGCAGCATTTTGTCGAACCAT
Source organism: Pseudohongiellaceae bacterium (assembly GCA_041689205.1). Taxonomy (GTDB): domain Bacteria; phylum Pseudomonadota; class Gammaproteobacteria; order Pseudomonadales; family Pseudohongiellaceae; genus JAVVEG01. The sequence goes on from JBDNGQ010000199.1 coordinate 2,118, forward strand.
CCCGCAGTTACTGTGGGGTAAAAGTGCGGATACAGTACCAGCCCGTCACCCTGATGAAAAGGCATGTCAAAGTGATAATCGGTAATACCACCATCACGATAGATGCCCGGAGGTGCATCAACAATATCAGTGACGCCTTCCATTATTACTGGAATCGCTCCAGTTGCCATCAGTGCTGCACGCAGATTATCTTCCTGCAGAGCGACATAACGGGTCGGCATATCCTGCAGTGTGAATGCACTGCCCCCTGCCACTGCATTGTGGAAAATCGTGCGTTCAAAATGCCAGCGCAGATTGCGGCGGCTGGCGGCATTGCTTAAACCACACAAGAGTAAACCCAGGGATAACAGATGTCGATTCTCTGAGCTAATCATGCCTCGGGAACGGGCGGCAACAACATGCAGGCGGAAAATCGGATTGTTCACAATTTCCTCGACCCCGGTCTCAGCAAGTACAACATCCAGCATACGACGGGCTTCGCTGCTGATAGTGTGCTGGGTGACGCGGTCTGGATAACACTGCTGCGAATAATTGCTGGCAAGACGCTCGATAGCACCCAGCGGATCAGCTTGAGCCAGGCAGGCAAGCTGCCATGCCCCTGCAGAAGAGCCCAATAACTCCAGCGGCTGACTGCGATCGGCAAAATATTCCCCAAACAGATAACGATCAAGTCCGTAGAGCACAAACCATTTAGGTCCCCCGGATGCGGCCACCAGAACTTTTATCTGATGCTGGTCGAGACCATGATTTTCAATCCAGCTGAGCGCACCAGGCCCTGCATACAGTGCCAACGATGACATAATTGAACCTCCTTACAGCTCTATTCAGGCAAAATCATAAGACTGGCAGATGTCAATGAACTGACGGGCTCCGGTGGATAAGGGGCGACGTTTGCGATAATAAAGTCCAAAGGTCAGCGCTATTTCAGAAAATCCCAGGCCTGGCAGTTTCACAAAATCTGTACACAGGGCATTGGCATTGAGCACCCGTTCGTCGACATAACACATGCCGATATTGCGTGACACCATGTTCAGCCGCAGAGTCAGATTGCTGATTTCCCAGATGCTGCCAAATTCATTACGCAGTTTTTCAATAGCGGGCCTCACATCAGGGTCTTCCAGATGTGACACCATCAGCGGGATTTCCTGTATGCAGTTTTCCGGATCCTGCAATAACATCTCCAGGCGCGGATGACTGCGATTGATGACCAGTTTGCGCGACTCACTGAACAGCGGAATGGTTTCCAGCACCGCCGGCATCTGATGCTGAAAGGGTCCGAAACCCAGTTCCAGCGCATCGCTTAAGACGCTCTGAAGAATTTTGCGACTGGGCATTACATCGACCTTTAAGCGGGTCAAAGGATTGCTGTCACAGTAATCCTCCAGCAACTCATTACCGAATAACTGACTGACCGTCCCGCTCATCGCAAGCTGAAGGCTGGAAGCCACCCCCTGGCGTATATTGCCAATATCGGTCAATACATTGTGTTCCTGATCCAGGCTCTGTTGTGCATATTCCAGCAGACGTTGACCGGATTCCGTTAAACGCATCGGTTTGGCGCGCTCAATCAGCGCTGATCCCAATTTACGCTCCAGATTTGCAATCGTCTGGCTCACCGCCGACTGGGTAACATATAACCTGTCTGCTGCCTTTTTAAAGCCTCCTGAGTCACACACAGCTTTAAATGTGCGCATTTCCTGAGTATCCAGATGTGTAGACATAGATATTTTCCAGTGAATCAGAGCCTTATATTGCATTAGGTTAACTTATTGAACAATAAGTGGTGCTAATTTTACCGCAAAATCAGCCATTTCTATAATAGGCCCAATTCCCTGCCTGGGCTCATAACCTTTGAGCCATATTTCCCGGTCAGAATCACTAATCAAAACCAGCTAAACAGCGAAAACGAAAAGGGCGTAACTAATGAGTGTTGAATTCTCCAAGGGTTTGGAAGGCGTCATTGCGGATCAGACCAGTATCAGCAATGTAGAAGGTGAAGCAGGTCGTCTGAGTTACCGCGGCTATAGCATTGAACAGCTCGTTACCTTGAATTTTACCAGGGTGATGTGGCTGGTACTGTTCGGCGAATTGCCCAGTCACGAAGAAGAATCCAGGCTGAGTAACTTCCTTAAGACCAACGGCGCTCTGGCCGACAACGAAGTTAATATCCTCAGCAGCCTGCCGCGTCAACTGCACTCCATGCGTATGCTGCAGGCCATGATTCCGGTGCTGGATACCACACCGATCGGTCCCAGGGAGCTGCCTTTCAGCAACAAAGAGGGCTATAAGGGCCTGGCTGTGGTCGCTAAAATCCCTGCTTTACTAGCCAGTTTCTATCGTCTGCAGCAAGGCGATGCCATACCTTCGTTTAACGGCAGCAAAGACTATCTCGACAATTTCCTCTCCATGTTTCAGGGCAACGCTGCTACCGCAGACCATGTCCGCTGTCTGGAGATCCTGCAGATTCTGCAACTGGAGCACAGCTTCAATGCCGGCACCTTTACCTGCCGCGTAGCAGCCAGCACACTGGCACCGGTTGAATCCGCGCTGTCCTCGGCGGTAGGTGCTCTGTATGGCAAGTTGCACGGCGGCGCCGATGAAGCGGCATTGAATGAAGCCATCAAAGTGGGCTCACCGGCCAATGCCAAAGCTTATGTCCATGACCTGCTTGCCAATAAGGGTCGTCTGATGGGCATGGGTCACCGGGAATACAAAACACTGGATCCGCGTGCCGCCATTCTGAAGCCAATGGCTGAAGCTTTGTGTAAAGGCACTGATTACGAAAATGTGTTCCTGACCCTAAAAGAAATCGAAAAAGAATTTAATGCTGAAATGCAGAAGAAAGGCAAAGAAGTCTGGGCCAATCTGGAGTTCTATAAGGGCCCGGTCAATCTGGCCATCGGCATTCCCGCCACTTACTTCACCGCTGGTTTTGCAATGGCTCGCAGCGTCGGCTGGCTGGCGCATTTCCTGGAATCCCGCATTGATAACAAAATCATGCGTCCGGGTGCGCTTTATGTTGGTCCCGCCATTCGCGCACTGTAAGTAATCTGCACTGCCTGCCTGCAGACCTCATGGCCGCAGGCAGGCGGCACATCTGAGTGGCCCGGATAAGCGACACAAATAATTACATTAATGCTTACCCTGCGCGGGAGTTTTTAGCTAAGCTGCCGCCTTGACTCTTACATGCAGGCAATGAATCAATGGTGCGCTCGATGACAGGCAAAAAACTTCCGATTAGAGCACTGAGCAGTGCCGTAGCACTGGCACTGCTGATCTCGATTAATTCCAATGCGCAGACTCAGGAGACTGGCAGTTCAGCACTGAGTCGTCTGGGCGGTCTTGAGATAGAGCGCAGTTCTGCCACCATCGATACGGAATTGTCGCAGCGCCATAATCGTCGCGGCAACACCTACAGCAATCTGGAACGCCATGAGAATGCGATTGAGGAATATCGACTTTCGCTGGCAGCCGATCCCAATAATGTTGATTCCCTGCGCAATCTGGCCAATATCTACTATTTCCTGGAACAGTACGATGAGGCCATACCGCTGTTGGCCCGCTTTATCCGTCTCGACAAAACCCTTAGCGCCTCAGTGATTTCAGCTCAGCACACACTTGCTCAACTGCTGCGCGATGCTGAACGTTATGATGATGCCATCGATATTGATCTGCGTGCGATTGAGACTGAGCCGTACAATGATTCACAGGTCTATGTGATGGGGAACACTTATTACAATACCGGTCGCACCGATCTGGCCATCCAGATTTATGAAAAGGCCGTGGAAGTCATCCCAGCTAATGCCTTCCTGCATCGCACGCTGGGACGGATGTATGAATTTGAAGCCCGTATGGAAGATGCGTTGACTCAGTATAAACTAGCCGCAGAGCTGGATAGCGGTTCACAGTTTTACAAAGACCTGGTCACTGCAACAGAAGCCAGAATTAATCGCTGATCACATACTGCGGTGCCGGTGTCAGTTCTGATTCAGGCATCAAACTGCGCAGCATCTCTGCGCGTTGCTGCGGACGCAGACGAGTCATCTCGGTAACCACTGCATAGAATAAAGCCAGATTGCCTTCACTGTTCTCCAGCAATCGCGCAAACGCGGGAACCAGATCATTATAGGAGGCAACGGTTGCGAGTTGAGCGTTATTCAGCGGGCCATCAAACCAGCCATCGTAACCGCGATTCCAGCTGTCTCTGCGTTGCTGGTACCCATTGCGCAAATCCTGCTGAATCTGCTGTTTAGCCATAAGTTTGTCAGCTTCGCCCAAAGCACTTTGATACAAAACCGCAAGCCGAGCGCGGTGTCTGGTTACCAGGGCAACAAACTCCTGCTGACGAATGCTGTCCTGCAGAAATTGCTGGTAAAGATCAGTTTCACCGCTGGCCAGCAACCAGCGCCGCAGCCCTTCCCGTTCGATGAAACTGGCAAAGCTCTCATTGAAACGAGTGTCCCCGGGAATATAAACCAGTTGATGCGCCAACTCGTGAAATATCAGCCCTGCCAGTCGATGATCGGACCTGGCTACGATCGCGCTGGTAACCGGATCATTGAACCAGCCCAGCGTTGAATACGCATCCACGCCACCGGTATAAACATCGAAGCCCTCATCAATCAGCTTGTCTGCGAAACGGTCAGCATTGACCTCAGCAAAATAACCACGGTATGACACGCAGCCGGCCACCGGGTAACACCAGTTTCTGGACTCCGTACTTAGTGGCGGTGAAGCAAAGACATTCCAAACCACATGAGGTCGATCCAGCTCAACGTAATTCAGATAGTTTTTACCTACCGGCAGTCGCAGATCAGCTGCAGCAAACTTGCGTGCCTGCTGAATCAGCTGCAATTTATTGAGGGTCGTATCCGCGAGATCAGGCTGCTTGAGCATATTCTCGATGGTTCTGCTGTTCATCAATAAAGAGATCTGCCCTCGCGCAGCCTGCCCGTAATAGCTGACGCTTTCACAAGAGACCAGCAACAAAAACACCAGCGCTGTTGAAATAAGTCTGATCACACTTTGTTGCCTCATCGTTTTTTTTAGTTTCGCGGCACCAGCTCAATCTCGAACAGATTCGCCCACAATTTTCCAGTAACAAACAGTCGTTCTTCATCCGGGTCCCAGGCAATACCATTGAGTACATCATCCCTGCCACCCGAAGTTGTCATCGCTTTGAGACCGGACAAATCAATAATGGCCCGAACCTCCCCAGACTGCGGATCAATCCGCACAATTTCACTGGTCATCCAGACATTTGCCCAGACCTCACCGTTGATATATTCCAGCTCATTAAGGTTGGGCAGTGGCCGACCATCAATGGTCACAGTGACGCGCTGCACCAGCTGAAATGTCTCAGGATCGAGAAATTGCAGATCAGGCGACCCATCACTCAGAATCAAGTGTGTGCCATCGAACGTAAGCCCCCAGCCTTCGGTAGGATGATAATGGCTTTCGATGAGATTGAATGTTACAAGATCGTAAACAAATGCGATGTTTGACTGCCAGGTAAGTTGATAAATGCGCTCTCCTGCAATGGCGATTCCTTCACCAAAATAGCGACTGTTCAGGCGCTTGCTTTGCAGCACGGTCCCGTCTTCCAGATTTAACTTACTCAGCGTGGATCTCCCCAGCTGACCGGTTCCCTCGTAGAGATGGCCCTCATGAATCAGTAAACCCTGAGTGAAGGAGTTGGGGTTGTGCGGAAAGGTGTTGATGATTTTTATATCATAAAGCCGTACTGGCCCCTGCGCATGGCCACAGGAGGCCATCAGCAGCAGTAAAAACAGCAGACGGGAAAATTTCATTCAGTTGCCAACCTGTAATGTAAGGACGGGCTGAACGACCGCCGGATAAATGCTATTGTTGCGTTCGCCCAAGTCTATGGAGGATGGAATCCGATGGCAAGTGATTGTCTTTTCTGCCGTATCATCGCCGGTGCGATACCCTCAAGCTGTGTTTACAGTGATGAGGATGTCTATGCTTTCAACGATATCAATCCGGTTGCCCCCAGACATATTCTGGTAATTCCTAAAAAGCATCTTAACAACGTGGCTGCGGCTGATGTCGACGATGAGGCTTTGCTGGGCAGATTGATCCTCAAAGCGTCTCAAATAGCCGCCGCAGAAGGTCTGATGGAGTCTGGCTTTCGCTATGTAATCAATACCGGAAGTGACGGCGGCCAGACTGTCCACCATTTGCACCTGCATATTCTTGGTGGTCGCCAGATGAACTGGCCACCGGGCTGATCCTGCTGGCTGCTTAAGGCTTCACGACCAGTTTCTGCAAGGCCTGCAAGCCTGATGCTGTGGCTGGAAATATCCCCAGCTCGGTGATCAAACCGGTGATAAGTCGGGCCGGGGTGACATCAAAACCAAAGTTACTGACGCGGGTTCCGACAGGAGTCACCCGTATCTGTCTGAGCACGCCTTCTGCATCCAGGCCAGCCAGGTGCGACACCTCTTCACCATGACGCTGTTCAATGGGGATCTCCCGAACGCCATCATGCAGGGCAAAATCAACCGTTGATACCGGCAGCGCGGCATAGAAGGGAATGTTGTTGTCGTGTGCGGCCAGTGCCTTCAGATAGGTGCCTATTTTGTTGCAGACATCACCACTGGCGGTGGTGCGGTCGCTGCCGACCAGACAAACATCCACCAGACCATGTTGCATCAGGTGTCCACCGGCATTATCCACAATCACTGTATGGGCAACGCCCTGCTGCTTTAACTCCCAGGCCGTCAGCGCTGCGCCTTGATTACGTGGGCGCGTCTCATCTACCCAGACATGGATCGGAATGCCCTGCATATGCGCTTTGTAGATGGGTGAGAGCGCGGTACCCCAGTCCGCTGTAGCCAGCCAGCCAGCATTGCAGTGGGTAAGCACATTCAGCACGGGCGACTGCTCCGGATCCGTATGCGTTTGCTGCTTTTGCTGCCAGATCCGCTCCAGCACCTGCAGTCCATGATCACCTATCGCGCTGCAGCTGGCGGCATCCTCTGCCAGCAACTGTCTGGCAATCGCCAGTGCGGCCTGCGCCTGCTCATTACTGTCGAGTTTAACAATACTGCTGTGAACCCGCCGCAAGGCCCAGTGCAAATTAACTGCGGTCGGGCGTGTCTGTAATAAGCGCTGGCAGCTGTTGTCGAGTTGACCCGGTTGATCGCGCAGCGCCAGATACACACCAAAGGCTGCAGTTATGCCTATCAAGGGGGCGCCCCGCACCTGCATGCTGATGATCGCATGACAGACTGCATCAAGTGACTCCAGCGTCAGCTTGCTGAACTGATGAGGCAACAGGGTCTGATCAATTATGCTCAGTTCCTGAGCCGTCTCGTCAAACCAGATGCTTTGAATAAGTTTGCCATTAATTTTCATAGATTTGCTTCCGCCATTCAGATGACGCGTTCATTGCCGCCATCAACTGCTATCTGAGCACCAGTAGTCTTAGCAAAGCCTGGTCCGGCCAGCAGCACCGCCATAGCGGCCACGTCCGCAGAGCTGACTGCAGTTCTAAGCAGGTTTTTATTTTTATACTCAGCCACAGAAATCCCGTAACTGGCGGCGCGCGCAGCCAGCGTCTCTGCCGTCCACAATGCGGTGTCGAACACGGCATCCGGATGAATCGTATTAACCCGGATGCCATCGCCGGCCAGCTCAAGTGCTGCCACTCTCGCAAGTTGTGCAAGCCCGGCTTTCGCTGCTGAATAGGCGGCAGCGCCGGGTCCGGGTGCAGGCACATTTTTAGAACCCACAATTACCACCGAGGGATCCAGACCATGACGCAGAAACGGGATACTGCTGCGCAGCAGACGCATGTGCGCGCCAAGGTTCAGGGTCAGGGATTTCTCCCAGGCTTCATCGCTGATGAACTCCAGGGTCTGGCTGCGCGGGAAAAATCCGGCATTGCTCACCAGCACGTCCAGACCTCCAAATCTTTCGATAGTCTGCGCGATCACCAGCTGCACGGCAGCACTGTCAGTCACATCACAAAGTTGTCCTGACACCTGAGGCTGAGCAAACATTGCAGTGATTTTACTATCGATATCCAATGCCACCACGCAGGCCCCGACCTTCACAAAGGCCTCAACACAGGCCTTGCCGATACCAGACGCTGCGCCGGTCACCAGCACCACTCTACCCTCAAATGGCTGGCGCTGCTGGCTGGTTTTCAATTTGGCCTGTTCCAGTTCCCAGTATTCGAGATCAAACAGATCCTGATGAGGCAATGCGGTCCAGCCGCCCAATGCCTCACCCCATTGGATGGCCTGCAAAGTGTGCCGGTAAATATCGGCGACTATGTCCAGACGTTTAACCGTGGGGGCAAGATAAACCATACCCCGGTCACGCCACACACCCACTCGGGGCAACAGATCCAGACACTGGTGATGGGCCTGGGCGTGCTGGTTAAAATAGTTCAAATAGTCATCGGAGAACTGCTGCAGTCCAGGCCCGGGATCGGCGGAGAATACGGCGGCAAAAGGCTTGGTATGAATGCTGTGATCCGGCGTCAGCGGACCGCGGCTGACCAGTTCGGCAACGCTGTCGAGTTTGGAGAATCCCACACTCAGCGGATCATATTGCCAGCGTAGCAGCAACGGATAACCGATACTTTTAGAGGCCTGGGCGCGCAACCGGGCGAGCGTCAGATGATCGTTGATACCTGGCTGTTGCGTCGAAGTTTGTGGCGCGGGCGAGCTGGTCGGCTGATAGTCCCCAGCCACAATACTACTGCGCGCACCGCTCTGATCAAGGTAATCCTCCGCCTTGGACACCAGCGCGATCATCGTGTCATAGCTGGTTTTGGCATCCTCTGCAAAGGTAAAAATACCATGGTGTAACAGGATGATGCCTTGCAAAGACTGCCAGTCCAGTGCCTGAGTGGCCTGGTGGACCTGCTGTGCGAGCATGAAACCAGGCATGATATAGGGCAGGATCAGCACCCTGTCTCCGTATATCTCTCGCAGGACTTCCTCTCCCTGAGGACTATTACTGATCGCAACCACCGCATCAGCATGGGTATGGTCAACATAAGCATGTGGAATCAAGGCGTGCAGGATAGCTTCGACAGAGGGAGTGGGCGCGGTCGGATCGAGCAGCGCAGAGCGCAGATGCTGCATCATCTGGCTGTCCGTCAAGGCCGACAATGCGCCCAGACGTTGCAGATAATCCAGCTTTACCGGGGCAAATCCAGCCGCCTTGATGGTGCGCAGATCCCAGCCCGAGCCTTTGACGTACAGGACCTTTTCTATGTCACCAAAAATATTCTGCCAATCGCCTTTAACCGAAGTATTGCCTCCGCCGTGCAGCACCAGATCCGGGCTGCGTCCCTGCAGCTGAGAGGTATAGACCCGCAGGCCCAGCACAGCATCGTCAGCGAAGCGTTCAGCTTCAAGGTCACACCACAGATTTTCCATCGCTCGGTCCTGTCATGCCAGCTGCACTCAAACTGGTTATAGCGTTTCTGCAGGGGAATTTAGACGCAAACAAAAACGCACCCTAAGGTGCGTTTTTATTAAAAAAGTCCGGTCAGAATGCGTCCTGCGCTTTCTGGAGATCAAGGCTCTACTATTGAAATGCCAGTAATGCCTGCCTGACGAGCGGAATCCATGACCAGAACCAGAGTTTCCACGTTGGATCTCTGATTAGGACGAATAATTACTGATGCTGCTGGATTTTCCGCCTTTAAACGGTCGATGTTTGCGCGGAGCTGGCTTTCGAGAATCGGGCGTGGTTCGCCATTTAAAATGATCTCATTGAGCGCGGTCAGTTCAACGAGGATATTCTTCTTTTCATCATCCTGCTCTGGTGGCGTTTCATTATTCTCATTACTCGCTGCATCAATCGCGGTTTCAGACAGGAATGTTGCTGTTACTACGAAGAAAATCAACAGGATAAACACCACGTCGAGCATTGGCGTCAAATCGATATTGGTGTCATCCTTCTTTCTACTACCTGCAATTTTTTTCATGTCTGTTTCCTGGATAATTTCAGTCTGATTGCTGATCTGGTCGAAGTCTTTTACTGGATTTAATAGCTAATTACGGTCCGGAAGTATACCTGATATCAGCCTCTCTACAATAGAGTACACCGGGTCGGATAAAAAAGGGAGTCGACCAGGGACTCCCTTTAGATTCAGCCGAGGTTTAGCTTCAAACCCTGCTTATTTTAGTGAATCGACACTGAATTTAACAATTTCAGCAAGTTGCTTAACCGTCTTGCCTTCCCGGGAATTAACGCGCAAACCATAAAGAGTATTGACCAGAACCTCTGCAGCGAGATCGGCAGAAACACCCTTCTTAAGCTTGCCGGTTTGTTCTGCATCCTTCACGCGCTTAAGCAGCGCTTTACGGATCTGCCCATAATAACCACGCACCAGCTTCTGGATGTCCTTGTCATAATTAATACTTTCGCAGAAAGAATTAACCAGCAGACAGCCCATATTGCGCTGCTTATTGCTGACACTCAGGACAGCAAGATCAAAGTATTTCTCAATCGCTTCCCAGGCACCAAGATCAGCGTTGTTAAGAGAGTTATCCAGGTCCTTGTTAATCAGCTTGCTGTAGTGGCCAAGGCAGGCTTTGAAAAAAGTGTCCTTGTCGCCAAATGAGTTATACAGAGTCCCTCTGTTGATTCCTGTAACATCCAGTAACTTCTGCACAGAACTGGCTTCAAATCCTTCTCTCCAGAACTGCTCCATCGCATTAGTTAATACATCTTCATACACAAATTCAACTGGTCTAGCCATAACAAATCACTCGATTGCTTAAGGGTTAGTATTAATGAGGGTTAACTGAAACAACCAACAAACAGCCAATTACTTCAATATAAGGAGACGTGCAGATACATCAACTTTTTTACAACGGCGGCAAGTATAGTATACAGACCATTTTTTTACATCTATTGATACAAAATAAAGCATTTTTTTACAGGCAAGGCGTATAGAAATGAGATTTTACCGCGTAAGCCGTGTTTTAGCGCAGATTCTTGATATTTACCAAAAAGTATAGAACGCACGTTCTTTGCCTTGAAGAAACATGGCAACATCATTATCGCAAGGGCTTGCGAAAAATTATCAGATTAACCAGACAGTTAATAACGCAACCACCACACCCATCAGCCCGCCCAGCACGCCACCCCATACCACCAGCCAGCCCAGGTGTCTGCGGATCATCTCTTCAATAATGACTTTGACCAGCGCGGGGGTAAGTTCATCTAATCTTCGATCAACTATCTGTTCAATCTTACCTTGCAGATCCGCGCCTGACGTTGCGTGGGACAATCCATCGGCGAGTCTTTTCCGGAACTCATCTGTATCAACTGTAGCATATAAGTAGCTGCGCATCTTCTCGGTGAACGGTTCACGCAGTGGCTTAAATGCATCGCGTCCTCCAATGAAACTGAGCATGCCTGCAAAAGATGATGCCATAATCACATCCAGCAGGGATTCAAATGCGCCATTCAAGTCCACTTCGTCAATTAATTTTAATAATTCTTTATCGAGACCCGCGCTGAGACTGGTCGACTGTGCAAAAAAGCCTTCAATATTCTGCTCGCTGAAAAACTGCTGCATGATCAATTTGCGTATACCAGTTTTGAATTCCTCAAAATGCAAAGGAATAACACCGGACCCATAAAATCCGGGTACCCTTTCGAACAACATATGCACTGCCAACCAGTTGGTCAGCGCGCCAGAAATAGCGAACAAGCCCGCGTTCAGGACATAAGTCTGAACTGGCTGTGGCAGCACAAAACCCAGCGCCGTTAACGCAACTGCAGACAAGCTGGTCGCCAGACTTTTATCCATATGCAATTTACTTACCTTGTTCGGGTTCAAAGTGCCGCTTAAAATTTTTGAGCCTTGGGATCAGATTTCGGCGAAAATCGCCGCATCATAGACCAGGCCAGCGGGGTGGTTCAAGTACGCCTTGCCAGCGAAATCGGCTGAAGGCCAAAGTGACCATAGAGTTATTCAGAGGCTCCCTGGATCGTTAAAGGCGTCGGTGATGTGCAACCGGCATCCGCCGCCTTATCTGATGCAGCCAATCCAGATCAATATCTGCGATGGCCAACCCTTCACCCTTCTCTATACAGGCAATTATCTTACCCCAGGGATCTATGATCATGGAGTGCCCAAAAGTTTCTCTGGTCTGGTTGTGGACCCCACCCTGGTTGGCAGCAAGCACATAGCACTGGTTCTCGATTGCGCGGGCGCGCAGCAAGACTTCCCAATGGGCTGCCCCGGTGACCTGGGTAAAGGCCGAGGGCACAGTAATCAATTCTGCCTGCATACCCAGCAGGCGCCGGTACAACTCTGGAAAACGCAGATCATAACAAATAGTCAAACCGATTCTTGCTATCGGTGTATCCACGACAATCACTTGATCTCCAGCCTCAAAGCGGCTCGACTCCGAGTAGGTCGCCTGCTTGTCTTCCACCTGCACATCAAACAAATGCATCTTGTCGTAGCGGGCGATCATCTGGCCCTGTGGGTTGAATAACAGTGAAGCCGGGCGGACACGTCCGTCAGTAATGATATCCGCTGCCGACTTCTCTGTCCGCGGCCGGGAAATCAGCGGAATAGTTCCGCCCAGCAGGAACAGCTTATGGGTACTGGCCTGATCCGCGAGAAAGCCCTGCAGCAAAGCATTATCGTCACCTTCGTGCTCAGCGAGCCGCGATAATGGCCCGCCATCAAGCACTGCGAAATTCTCTGGCAGCACCACCAATGAGGCGCCCGCATGGGCGGCCTCAGCGATAAGTTTTCCGGCATTGCGCAGATTTTCTGCAACATCAGCGCTGCTTACCATCTGCACTACCGCGACTGTATTTTTTTTGTAAGTCATCTCTGAACCATCCTGTCAGCAATCATGTCCGGCATCAGCTTACTGGCCTTCTTCTTATTGCACTTTTTATTGCACTTCTTATTGCACTTCTTATTGCACTTGCTAACGTCTACTGCACGTCAGTGACTGGCTGTGCATCCGATATCGACTCAGGTTGCGAATCTGGTATCGGTGCAGTCGGCGGCGCAGGGGCAGGGGCAGGTGCCGGGGCACTCGCACCTGTGCCGGAGTTGGTATCAGCGGGAGCGGCAGTCCGCGATCCACCCGCAGTAAACACCTGGTTCAAGCGCGGCTCCAGATTATCCCATGGACCCTGCAACAGATATTGTGCACTGGTCAGACTGTCCACCTGATCTCCGAAAATTCTGTCAAAAATGAAAACCCCGACCGCGACCTGCCAGTTAATCAAATTATTCAACGCAGCCAGGCCACCAAGCCAGGGGATATTGTCACTGACTGGCAGGGTAATATACATGCTGCCATCAATGGTTTCCTCACGCAGATCAAGGCTGCCCTCAATCTGGAAAAGACTTGATGGACCTATAATTTGCAAGCGGTCGAGGATGTCTACTGTGCCCTCAGAAAGCGTAATGTTGCCGATAATTTCATCATAGGCGAGACCGCTGCGGGCCAGATCATCGCTGAAACGCAATCTGCGCACCAGCGCATCGAAATTAAGAATGCTGATCAGTTTGAGCGCGCCGCTGCCAGCTCCGCCGCCCTGCAGAAAGCGACCATTGTTGATTTTCAGATCAATAGCGCCACGCAGGCCCACTGCAGAAAAATTGCCGGGACTGCCCGACCAGCTCAAATTCGTAGTAAATGCAGCGCTGTTGCTTTCAAGACTCGGCGCGTAGCCAAACGCGCTCAGAACACTAGCCATGTTGCCAGCTTCAACCACAGCCTGTAATTGGCTTTCGTGATTTTGCCCATCATAACGCCAGTGGAATTCAGCCTCCCTGCCCAGCTGTCCAATTTGCAGTCCGCGCGATGATACAACCAGATCAGAAATATGCGCGCCATCGTCGGTGGGATCAACCAGCAACTGCCACTGCCCGTAATCTGCGTCACCGATTGAAACTTCGTTGGCGCTGATACGCAGACGGGGAAATGTACGCGGATCAACTGCTGCAAATGGATCAATTTTGGGTTCGTCAGATTCCACAATTTCTTCCACAGCATCTATCCCTGCTGCTGCGCTTTGCTGCGCTGTCTGCTCGGGGTCCGGCTCAGGCTCCTGATCCTCTCCTGGAATGCGAAGATGATCAAACTGGACATCGATATAAGCTGCTGGATCATCAGGGATATTCAGGCTGCCGCTGACAATATCACTGGCCATTTCCAGTTGTAGACTGTCTGTCTGCTTCGAAAATTGCAGATCAATATTGCTGATGGGTTGTTTGAATATGATCAATTCCTCAATCTGCACATCTGCAACCGTCGCCAGTTTTTTCAGCGCAGAAGTTCCGCTCTGATCCGAAGCCAGGGTCTTCCTGATTACCTCATTCCAATCATCGTAGTTAATTTGCTTTAAGGTCCCCAGCACCTCGACTCCTGGTGCGCTGGCATTAAAGCGGCGCACCGGCAGAGTATCGTCACGGGGCCCCAGCAGGATCAATCCACGTTCCAAACCGACATCTGGACGCAAGCGCAAATCGGCGTTAACAATATCTTTCACCGTACTACGGACACGTGATCCGTTTTCGAAAAACTCCAGATCCAGCGTTAATGGCAATATGCTGCCGATTTCTTTATTAAAAGGTGCGGGGAAATTCAAAGCGACAGCTTCGAGATCGGATTGCATCGTGAAACGTCCAGACACGCTGGGGTTTGTTGCATCTCTCTGATGCGGCAACTCATAGCGAGCACTATAAGCAAACTCTCCACTGCTGCGCTCAAGTAAGGCTGAGCTGATAGCGGTATGTCTGGGCCAGTTCATGAGTTCCGCGATCTGTGCGGTGCCAGTCAGTTCAATAACCGTTAGCGGTAACTCGGAATTTAGACCGTCCGATATCAAATCAGCAGCGACAGCATCACCGAATAATCTGGCGCTCAGATCCTCACTTCTCAAGCCACTGTCCTGCTGATAATAAAGCCGTCCATTAATGTCCGTAAACTGCAAATCAATACCCGGAATATCAAGGGTATTTCCCCGCATGAGCAATTGCGCGCTGACCTGTGGCTGTCCACCGGCGATAAAAAGGGGAATATTCAATTGAAGATCCAGACCAATATCACCCTCAGCAAGCCAATCGGATATGACTGTTCCGAAACCTCTGGTAACTGGCGTTTGCTGAAGATACTCCAGACCTTGCGCTGCCGCCCCCTGGCCACTGCCAGTAACGGTAAGCCAGTTGCCTGCCCCTTCGCTGTTGCGGCGCACTCTGGCTGTAGTAGACCCAAACTTAATACCCAGAGATTCCCCGCTGCTCACATTCACATCAACGCTGCCGTCACTAATGCTTACAACACCGGAGAGCTTCTCAAGAATCGGCCACTGCGGGTCATACTCAAGCGTGCCATTCTCGACCTGATAATACATCTGCAGAGTCTTTGCCACGGGCGGGGTACCCGGGCGAATAGAACCGCGATAAATTAAACCACTGTTGCCGCCCTCGCCGCCCTTGATGGCAGCATCCACCCACTTCATCACATTGCGGGTCGCCTCGGGTGCCCGTTCTAACATTGGCAGATAGGCCTGCTTATAGCCGAGGTCTGCCTGCAGCGCGCCCACCAGCAGATCCAGCGTCAAAGTCGGTTCAGCATCCATGACCTCATTGAAATCAATCGCAAATCTGGCTCGTCCTTTGATAATCTCTGACTCTGCGACAATAACGCTGCTGGCCAGACGCCAGCTCAATTCTTCCGACAGATCGATATCATAAGCCACTCGTCCATTGACCCGTTGGTATGACCAGGGGTCAATGAACAAACCAGGCAGATGCAGCATCACTTCATCAGAGTCTACTTCAATAAATCCATGGAGCCTGCGCTCTGTCGCCTGGTAGCTCAATTCAGTATAACCCTTCAGCCCCCACATCGCCGGTGAACCCTGATAAGCATCCACATTGATGTCGCGAACATTAGAACTCAGCGACAGCATCTCCAGTTGGCCATCACGTAAAGTCGAGCTGATATCCAGATTATCCAGCACACCTTTCGGATTGAGTTCGGCAAGCGCCTGCTGCACTGCCGCTGGCAACGGCTTGAATGCTTGCAGCAGTGCATTCAAGGTTCCAACATTCAGGGTATCCATTTGTAATTCGATGCCACTTCCATCCCGGTACAGCAGACTTAATTCTGTCGGAGGCCACTGCATTTGCTGCCAGTTAAAGCTAACGTCCTGCATCACCGCATCCCAGCCAGAGCCCTGACTTGAGCGACGGACTGCTACGGAGGCTTCCAACTGCTCAATCTGGATATTCGTTTCCACGCCATTATCGCGATTAAACGCCAGTTCTGGAAAATCGAGTTCTGCCTGTACCCGTGTCAACTGTCCCGCTGCAAGCTCAGCCCATAGTTCAGCACTCCCGGTCACAGTCTCAGCCCGCAACCCTGAGACACCCTGGCCAGCCAGCATTGACGAATAGTTATCGGCTGGGAGCATCAGATAGATGGCTCCGGAGAGTTCCGGAAGACGGTTACCCTGCAATTCAGCGGACAGACTTACCGGCTCTGACGACTCCCCCCAATAGGCGTCCAGTTGCAGGAAATGTTGCTGACCACGGCTTTGAAATTGAACCTGCCCTGTGTGCAGGGAATGGGACTGCCCGCTGAGGTAATGAAAATTGAGACGGGTCTGGGTAAGTTCCAGGTTGCCGAATCGGGACGCCAGATCAAAGATCTGCGTAGCACTCATACTGGCTGAAGAACGATTGTTAACACCAGCCAGCTGCCAGCCGCCTTCACTCTGTTCAACAAACTCGAAAGCCAGGCCATCTATATTGACCGTCTCCAGCACTAACCGCCACTGCCGCAGACTATCGAGTACATTCAGCTCCAGGGTAATACTATCCACATCAACTGCAGCCTGCATTGGGGCGCTGGCCAGCCCAGCAACAGCCTCCTGATCGGCAGCAACCATTATCTGCACCCGCTGCAGTGACAGCGCTGGATTCAAACGATTCCAGCCACCCTGTACACCAGCCACTCGCACCGGCATCGACACGCTCTGTGACAATCGTTGTTCTATCTCAATGCGATAATTACTGACCAGAGGAATCAGTAGTTTGCCCAGGCTGACATAAACAGCAAGAATCACCAGCAGCAGGGCACCCAGCATTAGCAGCTGCAGCACTATCTTTCTGATTATCAAAGCGGTCATTGCCATTGCAGTGGGGGCCTGCGCGTGAGAATTGTCCGGAGCATGCTAAAAAACTGCCGGCAGTTGTGCATACTAAAACAGCACCACATCATACTGCTCCTGAGTATACATGGGTTCCACTTGAAACCTGACCGTCTTGCCGATCAATTCTTCCAGATCTGCCAGAGTACTCGATTCCTCATCCAGCAGACGATCTACTACCTGCTGCGCGGCCATGACCAGCAACACATCATTTTCGTAAACTCTGGCCACCCGGATGATTTCCCGGAATATCTCATAGCAGATAGTCTCAGCTGTTTTCAACATACCGCGACCCTTGCATACCGGACACTGGCTGCACAATGCGTGGCCCAGGCTTTCGCGGGTGCGCCGACGCGTCATTTCCACCAGGCCCAGCTCAGTGATATCGGAAATCGTAGTGCGGGCATAATCCTTTTCAAGCGCTTTACTTAAGGTCCGCAGAACCTGTCTCTGATGCTCCGGATCTACCATATCAATAAAATCCAGAATAATGATTCCACCAAGATTGCGGACACGTAATTGTCGCGCAATGGCTGTCGCTGCCTCCAGATTGGTTTTCAAAATAGTCTCGGCATGACTTTTGCTGCCAAGAAAGGTGCCGGTATTAACATCTATAGTGGTCATGGCTTCGGTTTGATCAATGACCAGGTCGCCGCCTGACTTCAGTTTGACCTGACGCCCCAGCGCCTTATTTATTTCATCGTCAATTCCGTACAAATCGAAGATTGGGCGCTCACCGTTGTAGAGTTCAACATTGTTGCTGAACTCTGGCATGAAATCCTGCACAAAGGTCAGAATATCACTATGAGCCGGCTGGGTATCTACGCGGATTTTCTCAATATGGGGAGTGATCAAGTCGCGCATGGCCCGCATATACAGTGGCGCGTCGCGATATAGCACCCGCACCTGCTGATCATTTCCTGCGCGACGCTCGACAGCGGCCCAGAGCCGCTTTAAAAACCGGATGTCTTCAGTCAACTCTTTCGCCGCAGCCCCTTCTGCAGCAGTACGAACAATAAAGCCACCTTTGTCTTCCATCCCTTCGTTTTGCACGCATTCATTAATTAATGCCTGCAGGCGGGCACGCTCCTCCTCATCTTCCAGACGCTGTGAAAGAGCGGTGGTTTTATTGCGCGGCAGATAAACCAGATTACGGGAGGGCAGCGTTAAGTGAGTCGTCAATCTGGCACCTTTGCTGCCGATCGGGTCTCTGGCAACCTGCACCACAATCAACTGCCCCTCTCTCAACAGACTTTGAATCGGACTCGGCGGATCTTCCCTTACTTCAAATCCATCGGGCGAAATTGCTGCTATATCCGCGCTGTGCAGAAAGCCCGTGCGCTCCAGACCAATGTCAACGAACGCGGCTTCCATACCGGGCATTACCCTGACCACTCTGCCTCGATAGATATCGCCGACATGACTGCTTTTATTGTGACGCTCAATGAAAATTTCCTGCAGCAAACCATTCTCGATAAGTGCGACCCGTGTTTCCATCGGCGTAACATTTATCAATATTTCCTCGCTCATGCGCTTCCCTTAGCCAAAGCAATGCGCGAGAGTCCGGTAACAACGCCGAAATGGTCGAGTAATTGACAGGTTTCATAGATCGGCAGACCGACAACGCCGGAATAGCTTCCGGAGATCGCACTGACAAACAAAGCTCCAAATCCCTGGATCGCGTAAGCGCCCGCTTTGCCCTCAGGTTCTCCGCTTTGCCAGTACCGCTCACATTCGGCGCTGCCCAGCGTACGGAAGGTTACTTTAGTCGTGGACATGCGCAGAGCATGTTCATCACCAAGGCACAGTGCAACTGCTGAGTAAACAACATGAGTGCGTCCCGAGAGCATCTTCAGCATCTTGATTGCGTCGTTACGATCAACGGGTTGACCAAGGATCTGGTTTGCACACACGACAATAGTATCGGCTCCCAGAACCGGGATCTGGGAATCTTCGCTGCTGCTGTCTGCCACTGAACGCGCCTTGGCCTGCGCCAGTCGGCACACATAATCTTCGGGAGCTTCGCCGCGGCCCGCAGTCTCATCTACCGCATGAGTCCGGATTTGATAGCGGACTCCGATCTGTTCAAGTAACTCGCGTCGCCGCGGCGATGCTGAAGCAAGAATGATACTGTTAAAAAGTGGCAACACGATTTTTCGAGTTCTCCTGATTGAATCGATTAAGAAAAAATAAACGCAGGCCGATAGAGACTGATTATTTGACGCCAAAACCCACGTGCAATTGGCGCAATGCGACAAAAATCCATGGCCAGAGAAAGGCACTGGAAAGCGCCCCCAGCAAAAAAAACAGGTTTGAGGAGACCGTCTGATCAGTGGCAATCTTCATCCAATGCACCATCAACATATGCAGCCCTGCAAGAGCCAGCACCAATCCGCTCTGCTGAACAGCAGAGAACATACGCAGGCGTTGATGTAGATTGAGAGTGATATAGACGACTACAGTTAAGGCCAGGGCATTGAGACCAAGCATTGAACCGTCAAGTATGTCGACCATCACGCCGGTAACCCACGCGAAACCTATACCGATGCGGTAAGGCAGCGCCATCGCCCAGTAAATAAGCACCATCACCACCCACTGTGGCCGGTAATTCAACGCCCACTCAGGAAATGGAACAATGGCCAGCAAAAATGCGATAGCAAAACTCAGCAGAATTACCCAGAAAGCATTATCACGCGGCTCCATGATTTGCTACTCCTCCGGTTTAAGCTGAGCAGGTGAGGCCTGGGCATTCGGTTCCTCAACCGGCGCGCCATCAACAAGCGGCTCACTGCTGGCTGAAGGCTCACTATCGGCTGAAGGCTTTGTTACGGTTGAAGGCAGGACTGACATCTCATCCGAAGCTAAAATAGTCAGTTCTGACTCATTGAGTTCCACGGGGGAAATCACCAGCATGACATGCCGGCTGCGATCGAGCTGCGCCAGCGGACGGGCCTTGATAACCGCGAACGGTTGGCCAGGATCATGGTGTACGCTGGTCACTTTAGCCACGGGATAATCTTTTGGAAAACGTTGTCCCAGCCCGGAACTGACCAGTAGATCCCCAGATTCTATATCTGCGGTCTCTGGAACATATTCCAGTTCCAGCTCTGGTGCTGTAGAGCGGGAACCGCGCGCTATTGCTCTTTCACCATTCCGATTCACCTGTACCGGAGTACCATGCCGCACATCAGTTATCAGCATTACCCAGCTGGTATAAGGCAACACCTCAATAACCTGCCCCATCAATCCATGGGCATCCAGCAAGGCCTGACCATTTACCACCCCGTTTCTGGCGCCACGATTAATGAGCACGCGTCGTGAGCCTGAATCAGAGGAAATATAAATAATCTCAGCCGTCATTACCTGCCCGGATACCGATTGAGAAGCGGCCTGCAGCGCGCGCAGGCGGCTGTTTTCACTGGTCAAACTGGCAAGCAGCTGCAATTGCCGCTGTGCCAGCAGCAACTCTTCTTGCAGTTGGTTCTTTTCTTCAAGAAGGTCTTGATGAGAGACTAAGACGTCATCGATCCAGTCCGATACCCGGGCAGGCGTATCAGCCACCCAGTACAGTGGAGTAACCACATAGGCCAGTCCATAGCGGACTCGATCTAGATAATCGAATCTGCTGTCGGCATACATCACCGCCACCGAGAGCACGATAAATGCCGCTGCTCGATACTCGAGGGAGACTCCTTTGATGAATAAGGTTTTGATGTTAGAACCTCACAAACGTCAAATAGTCTATTCCAGAGTTAATGAATCCATGTCGTTAGAATCCATCATCTCCATGGCTTTACCGCCACCACGAGCTACGCAGGTAAGTGGGTCTTCAGCAATAATAACGGGCAGTCCGGTTTCCTCGGCTAATAACTTATCGATATCCTTCAACAGCGCACCGCCGCCGGTCAACACCAGACCATTCTCAGCTATATCGGAGGCCAGCTCGGGAGGTGACTGCTCCAATGCGCTTTTAACGGCCTGCACAATCGCCGACAACGTTTCGTGCAGGGCTTCAAGTATCTCATCACTGTTGAGTGTAAAGCTGCGCGGAACCCCTTCTGCCAGGTTACGGCCACGCACATCTATTTCTCTAAGCACACCCGCAGCCGGGAAGGCACAACCGATTTCTTTCTTGATCCGCTCTGCCGTGGCTTCACCAATAAGGCTGCCATAGTTTCTGCGCACATGGGTGATGATAGCCTCATCAAAACGATCACCACCAATACGCACTGATTCAGCATACACGATGCCGTTAAGCGAAATGATCGCAATCTCTGTAGTTCCCCCACCAATGTCTACCACCATTGAACCGCTGGCCTGCTCCACCGGCAAGCCAGCACCTAAGGCTGCCGCCATTGGTTCTTCGATCAAACGCACTTCACGCGCACCAGCACTGATGGCTGATTCACGAATCGCACGCCGCTCCACTTGGGTGGATTTGCAGGGGACACAGATTAATACGCGGGGACTGGGAGGAAAGAAGCTGTTTTCATGAACTTTGGCGATAAAGTGCTGCAGCATTTTTTCAGTCACCTGAAAGTCTGCGATCACACCGTCCTTCAGGGGACGAATTGCGGTGATATTACCAGGAGTGCGTCCCAGCATACGTTTGGCATCAGAGCCCACTGCAGTAACCACCTTCTGGCCGTTGTGATTTCTAATTGCCACCACCGATGGTTCATTCAGAACGATACCCTCGCCTCTGACATAAATCAGGGTATTTGCAGTTCCCAGGTCGATAGACAGGTCATTGGAGAACATTCCTCGAATCTTTTTGAACATTTACTTTTTGATAACCTCAATTTGATATTAGCTTTGCTTCGAGCTGGCATCAGTTACTGATACCTGGAAGCAAGGCTTGCCAGGTGTGCCCGCGCCTGGGCGACACATTATTGCGCGCTGCAAACGAAACAGGGGTCAGGGACATTATGCAAGTCTCGAGAAATTTGTGCAGGATTCCCGGTTTTATGTAAGAGTCTCGGAGTTTTGCAATAGTTGGATAGGCTAAATCTGCAACCAGCTGTTCTAAACCAGTGCTATTCCCGTATAATCCCTGCTTCTCCGGCAAACTGATACGCACTCTAACAACGGCGCGGTATTTGGGCAAGCAGCAATTTTAAGTTGCTCAGTATCGCACACATAATGCGCCGGCACACAGCTGTAAACCTTCCATTTTGGAGATTCTGAACATGGCCCTGGACAACTCGGACGTGGAAAAAATTGCGCATCTTGCGCGACTGCAGATTAATGAAGTTGAGACCCTTGAAGTCACTCGCCGCATCGGCGACATTCTGGCCTTAATTGACCAGATGCAAAGCATTGATACCTCTGATGTTGCCCCACTGGCTCATCCATTCGACGCTGTCCAGCGCCTGCGCGCAGATGAAGTGACTGAGAATAATCAACGGGATTACCTGCAACGTAATGCTCCTTCCACTCAGGACGGGCTTTATCTGGTACCCAAAGTAATCGAATAAGCTAATGTTGAATCTTCAAGACCTAAGGACAGAGCAGCATGTTAAACAAAACCGTGGCGGAATTATCCCGCGCACTGAACAAGGGTGAATTTTCCAGTGTGGAACTCACCCAGGAATATCTGCAACGAATTAATCGCCTGAACAGTCAAATCAATGCCTACATCACTGTAAGCGGCGATGAAGCGCTGGTCCAGGCCACTGCCGCCGATGCCATGCGCAGCCGCGGGCAGGCCGGACCGCTGACCGGCATACCGCTGGCTCATAAAGATATTTTTTGTGTTCGCGATGTGCGCACCACCTGCGGCTCGCGCATGCTCGGAAATTTTATTTCTCCGTATGATGCCGCAATCGTCGAGCGCCTGAACCACGCCGGAGCAGTAACACTTGGCAAAACCAATATGGACGAATTCGCCATGGGCTCTTCCAATGAGACCAGTTATTTCGGTGCAGTGCATAATCCCTGGGATATGAGCCGGGTGCCCGGCGGTTCCTCAGGAGGTTCTGCGGCCGCAGTCGCAGCTGATTTGTGTGCGATGGCTACTGGTTCGGACACTGGAGGTTCAATCAGACAGCCTGCGGCTTTCTGTGGCATCACCGGATTAAAACCCAGCTACGGACGTGTATCGCGCTGGGGCATGATCGCGTTTGCGTCCAGCCTTGACCAGGCTGGTCCACTGACCAGAACCGCTGAAGATGCTGCCTTGATGCTGAATGTCATGGCCGGCCCCGATGCCCGGGACTCTACCTGCCTGGACAAAGAAACCCCTGATTTCACCGCGACTCTGAATGACTCCTTGCAGGGCCTGCGTATTGGCATTCCAAAGCAGCACTTTGCAGAAGGTCTGAGTAAAGAAGTTGAACAGGCCTTGCAACAGGCTTTTAAGGTGTTCGAATCGCTGGGCGCAACGCTGGTGGAAGTGGATCTGCCTAACAGCCATCTCTCAGTTTCAGCCTACTATGTCATCGCTCCTGCTGAGGCCTCAGCTAACCTGTCACGTTATGATGGCGTCCGTTTCGGCCATCGCTGCAAGGATCCGATCAACCTTGAAGATATGTATAAGCGCTCGCGCAGCGAAGGCTTCGGCGATGAGGTTAAGCGCCGCATCCTGATTGGCACCTATGCATTGTCTGCCGGTTATTACGATGCCTACTATATAAAGGCGCAGCAGATTCGCCGCCTTATCAAACAGGATTTTGACAAAGCCTTCAGCCAGGTAGATGTGATTATCGGACCGACCACGCCTCATACCGCGTTTAAAATCGGTGAGAAAAATGATGACCCGGTGACCATGTATCTGGAAGATATTTATACGATAGCAGTGAACCTGGCCGGACTGCCGGGCATATCAATTCCATCGGGCAACAGCAATGGCCTGCCCATTGGCATGCAGATAGTGGCAGGCGATTTTGCGGAAGCGAAACTGCTTAATGTCGCGCATCAGTTCCAGCGCCATACTGACTGGCATCTGCACAGGCCGGAGGTTTAAGACATGACATGGGAAACAGTAATCGGATTGGAAGTACACGTTCAACTTGCCACACGCAGCAAACTTTTCTCCGGTAGCAGCACCAGCTTCGGTGCTGCCCCCAATACCCAGGCAGGCATCTATGATCTGGCTATGCCTGGCACTCTGCCAGCACTCAATGGCGAAGCACTGCGCATGGCAGTCCGCTTTGGCCTGGCTGTTGATGCCGAAATCGGCAAAAAATCCGTGTTTGATCGCAAAAACTATTTTTATCCAGATCTGCCCAAAGGCTATCAGGTCAGCCAGCTGGCCTTCCCTATTGTAGGTAAAGGCAGCCTGACAGTGACTCTGGAAGACGGCAGTGAGAAAACCATTGGCATTACCCGCGCCCATATGGAAGAAGATGCAGGGAAGTCTCTGCATGAAGATTTTCACGGTCTTTCAGGTATCGATCTTAACCGTGCCGGCACGCCGCTGCTGGAAATTGTTTCTGAACCGGAAATCCGCAGTGCGAAGGAGGCGGTTGCTTATCTGAAAAAACTGCATTCCATCATTCTTTATCTGGGAATCTCTGATGGCAATATGGCGCAGGGTTCGATGCGCTGTGACGCCAACGTTTCAGTGCGTAAATCTGGAGATACCCAACTGGGTACGCGCACCGAAATTAAAAACATTAACTCTTTCCGCTTTGTGGAAAAAGCCATTCTGCACGAAGCAAGGCGCCAGATTGAATTGATTGAAGATGGCGGTCGCGTCATTCAGGAAACCCGGCTTTATGATGCCGATAAGGACGAAACACGTTCCATGCGCAGCAAGGAAATCGCCAACGACTATCGTTACTTCCCGGAACCGGATCTGCTGCCAATCGTCATTGACGATGCCTATATAGAAGCTATCCGCGCCACTTTACCTGAACTTCCCGATGCCAAGCGCCTGCGCTTTGCCAGTCAGTACGGACTCAGTGAATACGATGCGGCAGTGCTGGCGAGCAACCGGGCGATGGCGGAGTATTATGAGACAGCGGTGGAATTGTGCGGCGATGCCAAGCTGTCTTCCAACTGGGTCACCGTTGATCTGCTGGGAATGTTGAATAAAAACAATATCGATATTGAGCAGTCCCCGATCAGTGCGCGGCGCCTGGCGGATCTGATCAGTCGTATAAAAGATGCGACTATCTCCGGAAAGATCGCTAAAACAGTGTTTGAGATAATGCTTGAGGATAGCTCCAGCGTCGATCAGATCATTGAAAAGCAGGGCCTTAAGCAGGTCACTGACAGCGGTGCGATTGAAAAACTGGTTGACGAAGTGATTGCCAGCAATCCGGAACAGGTAGAGCAGTATCGCGCTGGCAAGGAAAAGGTATTTGCATTCTTTATTGGACAGGCGATGAAAGCATCCAAAGGCAAAGCCAATCCAGACCAGTTAAACAGCCTGTTGCGAGAAAAGCTGAATAATTGAAACCGCGCCGTTTTAACTAACCCAATTAACTACACTGACGTTGCATAAACCGTCGGTACAGAAGCAAGAGTCTGCATTTCATGATTGAACAGAAAAAAACCGGTGCGGAAAGAACTCAGCCGGCCACCAGAGACGAATTCTGGACCGATGAACGGGTCAGGTCATTCCTTGAAATGGAGGCACCGGAGGGAGTCCCTGCCGACTACCACATTTTGTTGAAAGCGTACCGTGGCATGTTGCCGGATACTTTTGAGCGCTTCATCGGCTTCTTTACCGCCGAAGGTCATGATTTGAATACCCACCTGGCCGACCAGAGCAACATACTCGATCACATAAGGCAGCATCGGAAATCAATCGAGTATGTACGGATTCTTGAAGCAGCTGGCGCTACTGGCTCAGCGCGCTAAAGAGCAGATCAGCTGCGCCTTGGCGGGCGTCCGCTGCCTGATCGTGAAGACCCGCCTCTATCGCCACTGCCTGAGCGACCAGGGACCTTAGCTGGAGCAGTGAATTTTGAAGGCCGCACAAATGGCGGCGGATTCTTCAGCAGATCTTCAGCCGGACGAATGCAAGCCAGTGGCTTGCCCAGCTTTTCTTCGATATTAGGCAGTAGAAAAGAGTCTTCCTCACAGGCAAAACTGATTGAAGTACCAATTGCACCTGCTCTGCCAGTGCGCCCTATGCGATGCACATAATCCTCAGCCTCTTCCGGCAGACTGTAATTAATGACATGTGACACGTCATCAATATGCAGACCTCGGCCAGCTACATCCGTGGCAACCAGTACGGGCAGTTTGCCTTCGCGGAAGGCTTCCAGAGTCTGCACGCGTTTATTCTGCGGCACCTCACCTGAGAGCAGGCCAACATCAATGCCATTGCGGTAAAGATTATCAGCCAGCTTCCTGACCTGGTCGCGTCGATTATTGAAGATGATGACCTTGCTGGCCTTTTCTTCGCTGATCAGATTATAGAGAAGTTTATACTTATCTTCAGTGGTCACCAGGTAAACAATCTGGTCTACGGAATCAGTAGCGACTTTTTCCGGTTCGATATCGATGGTCACCGGTTCGACCACCCAGCGCTGACTCAACTCAATAATCTCAGGGGTAAAGGTGGCGCTGAACAACAGAGTCTGACGACATTCTCTGGCGGGAGTGCGTGCAATAACGCTGCGAACCTGGGGAATAAAACCCATGTCCAGCATTCGATCCGCCTCATCAATCACCAGCAACTCGATCAGCCCGAGGTAAAGCTGATCATTTTGTACAAAATCAAGAAGACGTCCCGGTGTTGCTACGACAATGTCGACCGGCTTTCGATCCAGGGCGCGCAGTTGCTTCTGATAATCCTCGCCACCCACCAGTGTGACGACATGCAGGTCGGTGTATTTGCATAAGTCGACTGCGTCATTGGCAATCTGAATCGCCAGTTCCCTGGTTGGCGCAATGATCAGCGCACGCGGTTCAGCCAGATATCGCTCGTCAGTTTTTTGCGGATTCTGCTCAATGTCATTAATAATAGTAATCAGGAATGCAGCCGTCTTGCCGGTACCGGTTTGGGCTTTACCCACGACATCATTACCCTGCAGAGTATAAAGCAGGCTTTGTGCTTGAATCGGCGTGCAGTATTTAAAGCCAAGATCAGCGATGGCTTTGTTCAGCGGTTCAACAAGATTAAGTGTGGAAAAAGGTATTTTCTTACTTGAATCAGATGCTTGCATAGTTTGCGGTCCAGGAAAAGAGCGCTGGCATCATAGCCTTCATAGCGTTCAACATCAATAGCGCTGCACCGTGGACGGCTGAGGACCACAGGCTGCGCAGCCGGGATCACGTGGTAGACGCAGTTCGCGCCACTGCATTGTTTTCGCATCCAACAACAATAGACGGCCCTGCAAAGTGTCGCCGATGCCGGTCAAAACTTTGATCGACTCCATCGCCTGCACGGCTCCGACGATGCCCACCACCGGCGCCATGACGCCGTTGCGGGCGCAACTTGCCTGCTCATCATCACCAGCCGCATACAGACACTGGTAACAGGGACTCTTTGCTGAGCGGCTGTCAAATACAGCGACCTGACCCTCCATCCGGATAGCAGCACCGGATACCAAAGGCACACGATGAGCAATACATGCTGTGTTGATGACGAAGCGGGTACTGAAATTATCACAGGCATCAACCACCAGACTCACATCGGGCAGCAGCGCATCAAGCAGCTCTGCATCCAGGCGTCCGGCAATTCTGGTAACTTTCACTTCCGGATTCAAACCCTGCAGAGTGACTGCCGCAGAGTCGACTTTAAGCGCTCCGATGTCAGCCTGACCATGAGCAATCTGACGCTGCAGATTAGTCAGATCCACCGTGTCATCATCAACAATAATCAGATGACCAACGCCAGCAGCTGCCAGATACATGGAAACCGGGCAGCCCAGGCCGCCCATCCCAACAATCAGCACCGTGGCGTCCAGCAACTTCTGCTGTCCCGCTATGTCCATTTCGGGCAGCATAATCTGTCGACTGTAGCGCAGCAGTTGTTCATCACGCATGGAGTTTCTCCGACTTTGAGTCAGTATCGCCTGATCTGAAACTGGCCAGCGTGACACGCTCGTGACCCGCCAGATCCTGGCAGCTTTTTATCTCGCTGTAGTGATAGCGCTGCAGCAGAGCACGCACAGCGTCCGCCTGATTGTATCCGTGCTCCAGCATCAGTATGCCACCAGGTTTTAAAAACAGACGCGCCTGCTGACAGATCACTTCAATATCTGCCAGCCCCTGATCTGCTGAAACCAATGCTGATGCAGGTTCAAAACGCAGATCACCCTGCATTAAATGTGGATCAGAGCTATCTATATACGGCGGGTTACTGACGATCAGGGTGAACTTTTGTGCAGGCAATGCTTCACACCAACTGCCTGCTTTGAAATCGATATTGTTCAAGCCTGACTCCAGCGCATTGGCTCGGGCAACTTCCAGCGCCGGTTCGCTGCGGTCAACGGCAACAACTCTGGCATGCGGTCGTTCCGATGCCAGCGCCAGTGCAATGGCGCCGCTGCCGGTGCCTAAATCAGCAATCCAATCTGGAGCCCAGGCAGCAGCCCCGTGAGCAGCCAGTTCTGCATCTGCTTCAGCATTACCCAGGTAGCTCAGCGCCAGTTCTACCAGTAATTCTGTTTCCGGCCGGGGAATCAGCACATGCGGATTTACCTGCAGATCGAAGGTCCAGAATGCCCTCCTGCCGGTGATATAGGCAACCGGTTCGCCAGCACGACGACGCTGCAGACAAGCTTCAAATTGCAGTTGCTGCGCTGTAGAAAGTTGCTGATCAGGCCAGGTGTATAACCAGGTTCGCTGTCTACCCAGCGCATAGGCCAGCAGTATTTCGGTATCCAGTCTGGCGGTGTCACTGATCTGATCAAGCACTGCTGAACGTGTTAACGCTTGCTTAATGGTCAATTCAGCACAGGCGCCCGCTACCATCTTACTCTGCGAGCTCCGCCAGCAGATCGGCATGATATTCATTGATCAGCGGCTGAATAACCGAGTCCATTTCACCATTGAGCACTTCCGCCAGCTTGTAAACAGTCAGATTGATACGATGATCGGTGACACGGCCCTGGGCGAAATTATAAGTGCGAATCCGTTCCGAGCGGTCGCCGGAGCCAACCAGTTTACGCCGGGTGTCCGACAGTTCTTTATCGGCAGCCTGCTGCGCCTGATCATTCAATTTTGCCGCCAGCAGCGACATGGCACGGGCACGATTTTTGTGCTGCGAGCGCTCATCCTGACACTCTACAACGATTCCGCTTGGGATATGGGTAAGGCGTATAGCAGAATCAGTTTTGTTAATATGCTGACCACCAGCACCGCTGGCACGAAACGTATCAACGCGCAAATCCGCTTTATTCACTTCTATTTCTTCCAGCTCATCCGGGGCTGCCATGATAGCGACCGTGCATGCAGACGTGTGAATGCGGCCCTGAGTCTCAGTATCTGGAACGCGCTGCACACGATGCGCACCGGATTCAAACTTCAGCTGACCATAAACATTACGCCCTTCGATGCGAGCGATAATTTCTTTGAAACCGCCATGCTCGCCTGGTCGCTCGCTCATTATTTCCAAACGCCAGGCTTTGAGTTCTGCATAACGGGAATACATGCGAAACAAATCACCTGAAAAAATGGCCGCCTCATCGCCGCCGGTGCCGGCACGGATTTCCAGGAAAATATTGAAACTGTCCTTCTCATCTTTGGGCAGTAATAATTTTTGCAGTTCCAGTTCCAGCAACTCTAATTCGGTACTCGTGCGATGAACTTCATCCTCAGCCATTTCACGCATATCGGCGTCGCTGTCTTTCTGCATTTCTTTGGCCTGACGCAATTCTTCCTGAGTCTTCCGAAACTGCTCAAAACTTTTTACTACCGGTTCAATTTCGGAGAACTCTTTTGAAAGCGCACGAAAACGTTCCTGATTGCTGATTATCTCAGCATCACTCAATAAGGCTTCCAGCTCCTGGTAGCGATCCTGCAGATTATCCAGTTTGTTAATGATCGATTCTTTCATATGCCCTGATTTTCCCCGGCGATCTGATTGCCTGTCTCAGCTTCGGACTCATCATCCAGCTCATACAACTCACGGGTAAGTTGCTGCAGTTCATCCCGCCCTTCTGCACTGGCCTTCTTCATTTGCACACTCGGGGAGTGAATCAATTTATTGGTAATACTTTTGGCCAGATTTTCCAGCACCTGGCCTGGCTCGCCTCCCCTTTCCAGTGCCTTCAGAGCTTTCCCCAATTCTTGTTCACGAATTTTTTCAGCCTTGCCGCGAAATGCCCGCAGCGTTGCCACTGCATTGAGTGAACGCAGCTGTTTAATATAATCCTCAAGACCACGTTCTATTATTACGGTGGCTTGCTCAGCCGCTTCAGCACGGCTCTTTACATTATCCTCAATGACATCGCGAATATCGTCGATGCTGTACAGATAAGCATCGCTGATCTCGGCAACTTCAGGCTCAATATCTCTTGGCACCGCCAGATCAACCAGCAGAATGGGTTTGTGACGACGTTTTTTAATGGCGCGCTCGACCGCACCTTTACCCAGCAATGGCAACTGACTGTTGGTTGAGGAAACCACAATATCGGCACTCACCAATTCTGCGGGAATATCGGACAGCAACACACCACGGGCGCCGAACTTCTCACCGAGTTCCACCGCGTTCTGCAAGGTTCGATTTGCTACCACGATTCTGTGCACGCCGCGCTCAGTCAGATGTCGTGCCACCAATTCAATGGTATGACCGGCTCCTATCAGCAACGCGCTCAGACTGCTTAGATCAGAAAATATCTGTTCTGCCAAGGATACTGCAGCGTAGGCCACAGAGACCGGATTTTCTCCAATAGCTGTGTCGGTTCTAACCTGTTTGGCTATTGAAAAGGCTTCCTGAAACGCCCGGCCCAGTTGGGCACCTGCAGTACCCAGCTCTTTTGACACGGCGTAGGCGGATTTAATCTGACCAAGTATCTGTGGCTCGCCAAGCACCATGGAGTCGAGTCCGCAGGCTACCCGCATAAGGTGCCTGATAACATCTTCCCGCCAGTGAAAATAACTGCAATTACGGACCTCGTCAGCGCTCAGGTGGTGGAAACTGCTCAGCCAGGTAATCAGTTTCTGCTGCTGCCGCTCCATGACTTCAGGCGAAAACTCCAGGTCGCCACCCACAACAGATGACTCACCCATATCAACCTGCACATAGAGTTCGGTGCGATTGCAGGTGGATACAATAACTACCTCTTCAACCTGATCAAGGGACTCCAACTGCTTGATCGCTTCAAGCATTTTCTCTGGCGGGAACGCTACCTTCTCACGAAGTGCGATATTCGCTGTATTATGATTAATGCCGAGTAAAACCAGCGCCATAGCAACCCTTAAGCGGAACCATACCCAAAAAAAGCGGCCATCTTACCTCAATTTGGCCGGTATTATGCGCTTTCAGTCGGTCCAATTGTAGCCCTGCTAAAAAGCCGTGTTGCCTGCAGGCAATCTTGCTACAATCAAACGCAGTTTCCGCGCAATCTCGTATTCGCCTGCTGGGTTTAAAACCTCATGAAATCAGTATTAAACCAATTTCTGTTCATCACCTGCCTGCTTGCAGTTACCGGGTGCGCAAGCTCCCGTCAGTCTGAGGACGCGCCACCAGTTGCAGATGCAGTCAGCCCGCCCGCCAGTGCACAAAGCGCCATTGCTGTAGCAGAACCTGTTGAGTATGGCTCTTTTACCCGTGACCAGCTGACTCAGGCGATTCTGAGCGAGATGGGAGGTCAGCGTGGGCACTACGATAGCGCCACCCAAAGCTACTATGAACTGGCAAAGGAAACACGCGATGCCGGTATTATCCGCAGAGCCCTGCAGTTTGCCTCCGCAACCGGTGAATCAGCAAATGTACTGGAACTGGCCGAACTGTGGAGCAGCATAACCCCGGACGATATTGAGCCGCAGTTGCTGCTGGGTTATCAATTTCTGGAAACCGGCCAGTTTGAGCTTGCTCTGCGGCATATGACCCGGGTGATTGAACTAGGGGGAAATGTTGATTTCGCTGCATTGACTGCACGAACTCAGGATATACCGCCGATTCAGCGCGCCGCCATCCGCAACAAAATCAGTGAACTGCGCCAGCTATGGCCACAGGAAGTTTCACTGCACTATGCGTTGATCCAGCTGCTGGATCAGGATGGCGATACCGCGACGGCTCTGAGTGAACTCGATAAACTTGAGAACCAGATCGGCGAATCGCCACAGACCTTTCTCGTACATGCCCAACTGCAACAGAAACTGGGACAATCAGATGCTGCAATGCGCACCCTGCTCGGGGGCGTCGAACGCTATCCAGAAAATCGTCTGCTGCGCTTCAGTTACGCGCAAGTGTTGGTTGCCGCGGGTGATCTGCCCGCTGCCCGCGAACAATTTATGCGGCTGGCAAGACAGGAACCCGAAGACTTCGAAACTCTGTATTCACTAGCCTTGCTTAATCTGGAGATGGAAGCATTAGACGACGCCCGCAGCATCTTCAGCCGGATGCTTGATGTCGGCTACCGAAATAATGAAAGCCGCTTTTATATGGGGTATATCAACGAGACCCAGGGGCAGTTCAATGCAGCTATTGGCCAGTACCGTCAGGTGCAGATGGACTCCAACAATTTTCTGAATGCCCAACGTCAGGTAATCCGCTTGTTAATTGACCAGCAGCGCTTTGATGAGGCCAGTCAATGGGCAACCAGCCTGACTGCCGGTCAGCCCCGGCTCGCGGAACTGTTCGTGACCATTGAGGCTGATGCACTGATGACCGCCGGCGAGTTTGGTCGCGCCGGGCAGTTACTGGACAATGCGATTGTGCGTAATTCAGAGAATACAGACCTGCTGTTCGCACGCACGCTGTTGCATGAGCGTCAGGGCGATATGGCGGCGGCGGAGACTGATCTGCGCCGCATTATTGAACTGGAACCCAATGATGCCCGAGCACTGAACCATCTTGGTTACACCCTGGCTGATCGCACTGAACGGCACCAGGAAGCGCTGGATCTTATTGAACGCGCCCTGGTTATCTCTCCGGAAGACCCCGCTATTATCGACAGTTACGGCTGGGCCTTGTTTAAACTGGGCCGTTATGAAGAAGCGCTGACCAGCCTGAGCCGAGCCTATGCGTTATTTCCAGATCATGAAGTTGCAGCCCATCTTGGCGAAGTGCTCTGGGTGATGGGTCGGCAACAGGAAGCTGCACAGGTATGGGGCGAGGCGCTTGAACAACGCCCCGGCAGCGAACTGCTGCTCGAGGTGATGCAAAGGCTCAAACCGGAATCGAACTCTTGAGCCTGAGTAAAGCCACCGTAACGGCAATATTGTCCCTGCTGCTGGCAGCCTGCGCAGGAGCTCCGCGCATGGACGCTCCCGTTAATGAAGACTGGCAGCGGCGCTACCAGATCCTGCAGAATATCCAGCAATGGGAGTTTACCGGCCGGATCGCTGTGCGTGATGACATCGAGGCACAGAATTCACGTATCCGTTGGCGTCAACAGGGCGATAATTTTGTGATTAACCTCTGGGGCGCGTTGAATATTGGCGCTACTGAGATTATTGGCAGCCCCGAGCAGGTACGCTTGCAACAGGAAGGGCAAGACCCTCTGATTACAGATACTCCCGAGCAGCTTATTCGCGATCAATTGGGTTATGAGTTGCCGGTATCAAATCTGGAATACTGGATAAAAGGTATCCCTGCGCCTGATGGCGAGCCTGAACTGGTATTCAATGAATTTAACCAGTTAATCAGTCTGCAGCAATCCGGATGGCAGATCGAATACCTTGGTTATACTAATTATCAGCTGGAAACATTACCTACCCGGATCCGGATGCAAAAGCCTCCGCTGCAACTCGATTTTGTGCGGCTCAGCTGGACTCTCGGCACAACAGAATAGCAGCAGAGTCAACCATGTCAGATCAAACTGTTCCAGACAGAACCACTTCAAGCACGCAACTCAGCCTGCTCTCGCCTGCCAAGCTCAACCTGTTTCTGCACATCACCGGGCGCCGGACCGATGGCTACCATAATCTGCAGACATTATTTCAGTTGCTTGATTTTGGCGACGGCATGCGTTTCGAGCTGCTGCCCACAGACCAAACACAGCTCATCTGTGATGATATGCAATTGCAGAGTGCCGACAACCTGGTATTACGTGCCGCAAACGCATTGAGAGAGCGCACCGGTATCCAGACCGGAGTTCGCATCACTCTGAACAAAAAGATTCCTATGGGTGCAGGACTCGGCGGGGGCAGCTCCAATGCGGCGACGACCCTGGTGGCATTAAATCATCTATGGCAATCCGGGCTCAGTCGAACTGAACTCAGCGACATCGGTGTGCGTCTTGGAGCTGATGTGCCAGTATTTATCCATGGTCGAACTGCATGGGGTGAAGGAATCGGTGAACAACTGACGCCTGTGCTTTTAGCACACAGATTTTATATCGTATTGAGCCCTCCCTGCCATGTCGCTACCGGGGAGATTTTTTCGCATCAGCAATTGACACGAGACTCAACTGCCATCAAAATGGCCGCCTTTCTCGCTGGGCAGTCCCGAAACGACTGCGAAGTACTGGTTAGAAAGCTGTATCCGGACGTAGATAACGCACTGAACTGGCTCAATCAATTCGCCAGCGCCAGGATGACCGGAACCGGAGCGAGTGTGTTTGCCGGCTTCGAAAGCAGAGAGGCCGCCATCGCAGTATTAAATGCGCTGTCCGACAGCAGGGATCGAGAAATCAATGCTGAGCGGATAAATGCTTTTGTAGCCAGCGGAATTACGGAGTCACCCGTATGTGCACTCTGAATTATCTCTCCGGAACAAAGTTTGTAGCTGACATAGTCAATCGTCAGCGTTTTAATTTAAAATACGCAAGTTTTTGGGGTGTCGCCAAGTTGGTAAGGCACAAGGTTTTGATCCTTGCATGCGTTGGTTCGAGTCCAGCCACCCCAGCCATATTTTCGGAGCCTGTCAGATGACAGATTCCGCTGCCAACACTGCAGATTTGCAGACTTCAGATACCAAGAAGCCGAAAGGGTCAAAATTCATGGCTAATAATTTGATGGTTTTCTCCGGCAACGCCAATCGAGCGCTGGCAGAAAGCATTGCCCGGCATATTGGAATCCCGCTCGGTGATGCAGCTATCAGCAAATTCAGTGACGGCGAAATCTCAGTCGAAATCAAAGAAAATGTTCGCGGCAAAGACGTATTTATTATTCAGTCAACCTGTGCACCAACCAATGACAGTTTGATGGAATTGTTGCTGATGTCCGATGCCATGCACCGCGCCTCTGCAAACCGTATTACTGCAGTTATCCCTTATTTTGGTTATGCCAGACAGGATCGTCGAGTACGTTCTGCACGGGTTGCAATCAGTGCTAAAGTTGTTGCTGATATGATTGGTACCGTTGGCGTTCACCGAGTATTGACGGTGGATCTGCATGCTGAACAGATCCAGGGTTTTTTCAGTATCCCGGTAGACAACGTGTATGGCTCGCCTGTACTTACCGATGATATTGAACGTCAGCATTATGAAAATCTGATTGTGGTCTCCCCCGATGTGGGAGGTGTGGTCAGAGCACGGGCTGTAGCGAAGCAGCTAAATGTGGACCTGGCAATTATCGATAAACGCCGCCCACAGGCTAATGAAGCACAGATCATGCATATCATAGGTGAAGTCTCAGGGCGCACCTGTCTGATCGTAGACGATATGGTCGACACTGCCGGCACGCTTTGCAAAGCCGCTACCGCTTTGAAGGAACACGGCGCTGCCAGCGTGATTGCTTATTGTACACATCCGGTTCTGTCCGGAAATGCGTTGCAGAATATCAGTAACTCAGACCTCGACTCACTGGTTGTTACCGACACAATTCCACTTTCGGAAGAATTCACCAAATCCAGCCGCGTGCGTCAGTTGAGCCTGGCCAAGCTGCTTGCTGAATCAATTCGCCGTGTAAGTAATGAAGAATCCATCAGCGCGATGTTCGACAATACCTGATCGAATATCGCTGCCGGACAGCCGTGACTGATTGAGTCACGGTGATTACAGGATCCGCATGTGCGGATCTTTTACTACGAGCCTGTCATTAAGTTGGTCGCAAACTAATGGCAGCTTAAAATCTGGAGAGACACAATGTCATCGAACGAGTTTGAATTAATTGCCAAAAGCCGAACGGATCTGGGGAAAGGTGCGAGCCGCCGCCTGCGCCGTCTGGCTGATGAAATACCTGCCATTATTTATGGCTCAGGTAAAGATCCTGTTTCTATCACCATCCCGCATAAAGATATTATGAAAGCGGTCAGCAACGAAGCTTTCTTCTCGCACATCATCAGCATGAGCGTGGATGGCAAAAAGGAGCAGGTCGTTATCAAAGATCTGCAGCGTCACCCGGCCAGGCCGCGCATTATGCATGCCGACTTTCTGCGTGTCAGCGCGAAGCAATCCATCCACGTTAAAGTGCCAGTTCACTTCCTTAATGAAGATAAGTGCAAAGGCGTGAAATTTGGCGGCGGCAGCATCATCAAGAGCATGACTGAAATCGAAGTTGTGTGTCTGCCGAAAGATCTGCCAGAGTTCCTGGAAGTGGATATGACCAATCTGGGCATAGGCGAAACAATCCATATCTCTGGTATTGTTTTCCCTAAAGGCGTGAGCAGTGTTGATCTGGCCCATGGCCATGACAGCGACAATGCGATCGTTACTGTGCAGGCACCACGTGGCGGCGCTGCAACTGAAGAAACTGCAGCGGAATAGAATCCGTCATTGAAGCTGGAATAGCGATGCAGGGCAATGTCTTGAAACTTATTGTCGGCCTAGGAAATCCAGGCCCTCAATACCGGGATAACCGACATAATGCCGGTGCGCAGTTTGTTGCGCAACTCTGCAGCCGCTACGATGGCGAAATGCGCACCGAGAGCAAATTCTTTGGCGCGGCAACTCGTGTCGCTATCGCCAGTCAGGACGTGCGACTTCTGATCCCCACTACTTATATGAATCGCAGCGGCCAGGCGGTTGCTGCTATTTGTAAGTACTTCGATATTGCTCCGGAAAACATGCTGGTCGCTTATGATGAAATTGACTTTGATCCGGGCGTGACCCGCCTCAAATTTGGTGGCGGTCATGCGGGCAATAACGGCATTCGGGATATCATCAGCGCACTTGGCGATAACAAAGACTTCTATCGACTGCGGATTGGTGTAGGTCATCCGGGCAACAAAGCTCTGGTCGCCAATTATGTACTCAGCGATCCTCCGAAAAAAGAAGCAGAGATGATTCTCACCGATATAGATAAAGCCATTGCGGCAATGCCGCTGGCCGTCACTGGTCAATGGCAGACCGCCATGCATAATTTACATACCACAAGCGAATAAGCTGACCTGACGACAGGGTCATAATCCAGGGATTACATCATGGGCTTTAAATGCGGAATCGTCGGACTTCCTAATGTCGGCAAATCCACGCTGTTCAACGCACTGACCAAAGCCGGTATTGCTGCCGAGAATTTCCCGTTTTGCACCATTGAGCCCAATTCCGGTCTGGTGCCTATGCCTGATCCCCGTCTTGACGCCCTGGCTGCCATCGTCAATCCTCAGCGCGTTATTCCCACCACGATGGAATTTGTGGATATTGCCGGACTGGTAGCGGGCGCTTCAAAAGGTGAAGGCCTGGGCAACAAGTTCCTTGCTAATATCCGCGAGACCGATGCCATTGCACATGTGGTCCGCTGCTTTGAAGACAGCAACATTGTGCATGTCGCTGATCAGATAAACCCCGACTCTGATATTGAAACTATCAATACAGAACTCGCGCTTGCTGATCTGGAAAGTGTAGAAAAAGGCATTAATCGCATCACCCGCCTCGCGAAAGGTGGCGACAAAGATTCAGTACGCCAGTTGGCACTGTTTGAGCGGGTACGCACGCACCTGGACACAGCCAAACCGGTGCGCACTATGAATCTTGATAAAGAAGAACTGGCGGACATTTACGGACTGCACCTGCTGACCGTCAAACCGACCATGTATATAGCCAATGTGGATGAAAATGGCTTCGGGAACAATCCCTTTCTCGATCGTGTTGCAGCAATTGCCGAAGCTGAAGGAGCCATTATTGTTCCCATCTGCAATAAGCTCGAATCTGAAATCGCCGAATTGGACGATGACGAAAAAGCAGAGTTTTTGCAGGATCTGGGTATGACTGAACCGGGTCTGGACCGAGTGATCAGAGCCGGCTATCAATTGCTCGGATTGCAGACCTACTTCACCGCCGGCGTTAAAGAAGTGCGCGCGTGGACGGTTAAAGTGGGCGCTACGGCACCTCAGGCAGCTGGCGTAATCCATACCGATTTTGAACGCGGATTCATCCGCGCTGAAATCATTGGATATGATGACTTTATTGCTTATAAAGGCGAAGCCGGCGCCAAAGATGCAGGTAAGTGGCGATTGGAAGGCAAGGAATACATTGTCAAAGATGGCGATGTCATTCACTTCCGTTTTAATGTCTGAAATGGCGTTTGGATGCGGGGGGAACCACAGTGAAAACCCAGCCCCCCCTGCTCGGAGACCGACATAGACTTGCTTGTAGGAGGCAGATTGCTTATTCTCTCCCTGCTGTTCCTGGCTGACACAACTCCTTTTAATATGATCTGGTGCAGCCTTTGAGGCCGAACGACACGGCTGACTCATTCGCAAGATTTAAAGACCTGAATTCGGGGAATCCAACATGATAAGAACAAAAAAATTAATTTCGGCGCTCGCTTTGAGTGTCGGCACTGTAATGTCTGCCCCGGCAGTCTGGAGTCAGGCCGGCACTGATGTCACTGATGGCGATTGGCCGCAGTATAATGGCAATCTGGCTGCTCAGAGATACTCACCGCTTGACCAGATTAATGCGGAAAACGTTGGCTCAATGCAGATCGCCTGGCGTTTTTCGACCGCCAATTTTGGACCTTCAGCTGAATTCAATGCCACCTTTACACCTCTTGAAGTGGACGGAATCCTCTACACCACCGTGGGTGCTCACCGCGACGTTGCTGCCCTTGACGCCACTACCGGTCAGGTATTGTGGCTGTGGCGGGCTCAGGAAGGCGCTCGCTTCGATTCAGCACCGCGCAAGGGTTCGGGCCGAGGTCTGTCGTTCTGGAGCGATGGCGACAAGCAGCGCATCGTGGTTATCACTCCCGGCTTTCACCTCGTGTCACTGGACGTCAGCACTGGATTGCCCGACCCTGAATTTGGTGACAAGGGTGTCATTGATATGCAGCAGGGCCTGCGGTTGGGTCAGGGTCGAGAAGATCTCGACATCGGTAACTCCATGCCGGCGCTGGTTATGAATGACGTGATTGTCGTGGGACCTGCGATGGCGGTGTCCATGCGACCGCCCTCAAAATACAACGTTAAAGGCGATGTGCGAGCCTACGACGTGCGCACAGGCGAGCATCTGTGGACTTTTAAGACCATTCCCGAGGCTGGCGAACCGGGTTCTGAAACCTGGCTTGGAGACGGCGCTGAAATTTCCGGTAATGCCGGGGTCTGGGCACCGTTGTCAGGCGATCCGGAACTTGGCCTGGCTTTTCTGCCAGTCGAATCAGCCACCGGCGACCGCTATGGTGGAGACCGGCCCGGCAGTAATCTGTATACCAACAGTCTGGTTGCCGTGGACATAAAAACCGGCGAGCGCCGCTGGCACTACCAGATAATCCATCACGACATCTGGGACTGGGACAACCCATCTGCTCCGGTTCTGGCGGATCTGCCTAACGGCCGTAAGATTGTCATGCAGGTGACCAAACAGTCCTACGTCTATACCTTCGATCGGGAAACCGGCGAGCCAATCTGGCCAATCGAAGAACTGCCCGTTCCCGCAGGTGATGTCCCCGGCGAGTGGTACTCACCCACTCAGCCTTTCCCTACCAGACCAGCAGGCTTCGATCGTCAGGGCATTACAGAAGATGATCTGGTCGACTTTACACCAGAGATTCTCGCAGCGGCTAAAGAGGCGATTGTGCCTTTCCGTCTGGGTACTAACCTGTACTCGCCACCCTCTCTGTCTGATGCAAGCGACGGCACAGTGGGCACACTGAGTTTGCCGTCTGCCACCGGCGGTGCCAATTGGGAAGGCAGTGCGCTCGATCCAGAGACCGGCATGCTGTACGTTCCTTCTCGGACAACGGTCGCGGTGCTGTCAGTAGCTAAAGATGAAAATTCAGACGTTGATTACAGTATGGCACTGGGCGTGCGCGTGCCGCGTGCAATGGGCCTGCCGATTGTCAAGCCACCTTATGGCCGTATCACTGCGATCGACATGAACAGCGGCGACCACAAATGGATGATGGCCAACGCCGATACCCCGGAGGCCATTGCCAATAATCCTGCTCTGGCAGGTATTGAGATTCCTCGTACCGGCGTTGAAACCAAGGCAGGTCTGCTGTTGACCAAAACCCTGCTGTTTGCCGGCGAAGGTGTTGGCGGCGGACCGAAGCTGCGCGCCCATGACAAACAAACTGGTGAGATCATCGCCGAATTTGATTTACCTGGCACTCAGACCGGCCAGCCATTTACCTACGAGCACAACGGCAAGCAATATATCGCGATGGTCGTCAGTGGACGTGGTACGGCATCCGAACTGGTAGCCTATGCCCTTCCGTAATTTGAAACCAGGAGTAGTATCAAAAATGCGAACTTTATTCTATCGAGCGGCGCTTGCACCGCTGCTGTTTCTCACCAGTGTGTCAGCAGATGCCGCCACCTGGGTACTCGATCCGACTGATTCCACGGTTCTTTTCAAGTATTCCTACTCAGGCACCCCCTACCAGGGCAAATTTGAAAACGTAGAGGCCGTGTTTGAAATAGATCCTTTGAGCCCCGGTTCATGCACTTTTTCGGTCACGCTTCCTATCAATGACATTGATGTAGGCGACGAAGAAACCCTGAGCTATTTGCTTGACGTGGAATTGTTCGACGTGGATCAGTTTCCAACCGCCACGTTTAAAGCTGATAAATGCCGACTGGAGTCACTGAACTCTTTCGTGGCCGATGGTACCCTGACTATCCGCGACCAGACCCAGCCTATGAGCTTCCCGTTCAAACTTGACGTGGGAACATCTGAAGGCAAGATGCGCTTTCATCTGACCAGTGAAGTGACGGTTCAGCGCCTCGATTTTGGTGTGGGCCTGGGCTACTTTGCGAATACGTCTGCGATTCCAAATGATGTGACCATCGCGGTCGACGTCTATGCCGTTATGCAGTAATAAACACAGATTCTGTTGCACATAGGATATTTCACTGATGTTAAGTTCATTTAAGATATACCGTAAATTTGCACTCATGCTGGCGTGTTCAGCCTTGCTGGTTTCATGTGATCGACTGCTGACGCCGGAAACCAGCGTTCAGGAACTCAGAGCCGGGCAGTACACGCTCGATAAAGACCATGCGACGCTGATGTTTAAAATCAATCACCTGGGCTTTTCTTCCTACATTGGCCGGTTCAACGAATTCGATGCCAATCTGGATTTTGATCCAGAGAATATTGCAGACGCCAGCCTGGAAGTGATTGTTAATACTTCCTCAATTGATGTTAATAACACTGAGTTCTCCGAAGAACTTCGCGGTTCAGATTGGTTTGATGTAGCGACATTCCCGCAGGCCGTGTTCAGAACAACCTCACTGCTGGAGTCCAATGAAAATTCGTTTGTATTTGCAGGGGATCTGACCTTACTGGGTGTGACACAACCGGTAACTCTTAACGTGGATTTCCATGGTGGCGGCCGTAATTTTCTGACTCGAAAGTATACCCTCGGTTTCTCAGGAGACGTTAATTTCCAACGCTCAGCTTTCGGCCTGGATAATCTTGTCGCTTTTGGTATCGGCGATGATATCGAACTGGAATTGCATGTGGAGTTTCAGGACAGTAACTAAGCTGGGTTCATCAATGCATTTTTTCTTGCGAACTGTCCTTATCTCTGCAATTTCAATGGCCAGTCATTCATTGACAGCTCAGGATCTGCCCACCGCAAATCCTGAGTCAGTTGGCCTTTCAAGCGCAGGCCTGTCTCAGGTGACAAACAGCCTGCAGGCGCACATTGATGCCGGCCATATCGCCGGTGTCGTTGCTGCAGTTCTGCGCGATGGCACGCTGGTCTATCTGGAATCCCTGGGCCAGCGTGATATTGCTACCCAGAGTCCAATGACCGATGATGCCATTTTTCGCACCTACTCAATGACCCGCCCGGTCACCAGTCTGGCTGCGATGGTGTTGTTTGAAGAAGGTAAATTCCAACTCGACGATCCGATTTCAAAGTATCTGCCTCAGTTTGCCAGCCAGCGTGTATTCACCGATTCTGCCTCACCTGATATGAGCCAGACCCGAGTACGGATTGGTGACATTACCGTCGCTGATCTGATGCGGCACACCTCCGGTCTGGGCAGTCGCAGCTCGGCAATCTATGTGGCCGAGAACGTGCGTCTGCGCTCTATCACGCTCGAGCAGATGACTGATAACGCAGCCCGGGTGCCGCTGTTTGAAGATCCAGGCACGCGTTTCCGTTATGGTTTGTCAGCCACTATCCTGGGCCGTCTGGTAGAAGTCTGGTCGGGCATGGCCTTTGATGAGTTTCTGGAGCAACGTGTTTTTGCACCGCTGGGTATGACTGATACCGTATTCTGGGCTGACCCTTCACGGGTTGACCGTCTGGCCACCGTGTACCGCCCTGCTGCTAACGGCAGTCTGCAGGTGCATGAGATGGAAGAGATTCCCTTCACTGTGGATGTTCCGCTACGGGAAGGCGGCGTAGGTCTGCTCGCAAGCACCCTGGATTTCGCAAAATTCTCGCAGCTGTTCCTGAACGGGGGCGAGCTGCATGGCAACCGTCTGCTTAAACCTGAAACCATCGCATTGATGATGGAAAACAGCATCGCCGATGCACTGCTGCCTATCGGTGGCGGCGGCTATATGCGTGCCTCAGGCTGGACTCTGGGCGGTTTCGCCTACGCGCTGGATCCAGCGGGTTACGATCACACGGTGAGCGCAGGAGAAGTCTGGTGGGATGGCTCTGCCGGCACCCGATTCTGGATAGATCCGCAGCAGAATATGGTCACTGTCATCATGGCGCAGATTTCTCCTGCCAACGGCGACGGTTTCCGGGAAGAGTTCAAGAACAAGGTGTACGAAGCTATTCTGGAGCGTCGCTAAACCGCATTTTTCAGGATGATTCATACGGCCACTCTGGCTTGTTTGCGAGCGTTTCCGGGCTTGACAAGCAAGAGACAAATGTAGAGAATTCGCAACCTTCACGAAGTCGACGATTTCATGGCTATGTAGCTCAGCTGGTTAGAGCACAGCATTCATAATGCTGGGGTCCGTGGTTCAAATCCACGCATAGCTACCATA